>CAZAGP010000265.1:0-5655 GCA_964484575.1 uncultured Candidatus Bathyarchaeia archaeon
AATAGTAGCAGTATCGTTTTGAGAACGGTATGAAGGGTATACCATGCGGCTCTTTGCTGAGATTTCGTGAATCCTTGCCCGTATGCGCGAGGCTTCACCATCTCAAGGTAGTGTGAGGCGAAGGTCTCCCAGACGAAGTCGCGTATCTCGTTTGCGGGTATGAAGAAGTCGAATTCATGGTATCCGACCATGCTGTGTTCGACGAGTTTAGCCAACTCTGATAGTATCCACTTGTCGCTGGCCATGAGCGACCCGCTTCTTACGTATGGAAACGATGAGATGAACCGTGATAGGTTCCATAATTTTGTGAGGAACTTGTGTGCCCCTGCAATTCTGAGCTCTGAACATCGGAAGTCGGAGCCATGAGTTGCTTCAGATGCGCTCCAGAATCTGAATGAGTCAGCACCGAACTTTTCAAGAATGGGTAGTGGGTCAACCACGTTTCCTTTGCTCTTGTGCATTGCCTGGCCCTGTTCATCCATACCAAGACCCGCTATCCAAGCGTGTGAGAAAGGTGCACGCCCTGTCAACTGGTAACATCGAAGGATCGAATAGTGAAGCCATGTCCTAACGATGTCTTTCCCTTGAGGTCTAATCGTTGCTGGATACGCGCGTTTGAAGAACGCCTTATCAAGTTTTTGTTTAGAGATATAGAGGGCTGAAATGCTGGAGTCCATCCACGTATCGAACGTCCGAGGGTCTCCCTCAAATTCGGTTGATCCGCAGTTGGAGCACTTTGCTACTGGTGCGGGATCCTTCCACGGTTTGTAGTATTCGCCGCCTCTCGGTACGATGGGTTTCCCGCACATCATGCAATACCATACGGGAATCTCTGTTGCGTACACTCGGCGACGTGAGATTGGCCAGTCTATAGCGATGGAGTTCAACCAATCGAGGAGTATCTGGCGATTGGAGTTAGGGTAAAATATGATCTTGTTCGCCAGTTCCTTCAATTTTGGCAGAAAATCGAGTTGCTTTAGGTAATACTCTTTCATGGGAATTATTTCGATGGGCGTTCCACTTCGCGAACAGACCGGCGTCCTATGTTTGATATTTTCAATTCTTACGAGTAGGCCTTGTGCTCTAAGATCTTCGATTATTCTGTCTCTTGCCTCAGCAACAGTAAGCTCCTGATATTGACCAGCCTGCTTGGTTAGACGACCGTTTTGGCCACTGGCTATTATTTCGGTCAGTCCAAGCTCCCTGAAGAGTAGAACGTCAGCGTAGTCCCCGTAACTGCAGACCATCACGACGCCTGAACCGAAATCTGACCGCGCGCTAGGGTGAGGTTTGATCTCGACCTCTCGTCCGTATATTGGTATGATGGCGTGTTTTCCGTGGAGTTGAACGTAGCGGGCGTCGGTTGGGTTCACTATTACAAGTTGACAGCTGCAGATCAGCTCAGGCCGCGTCGTGGCGATCACCAGATTTTCCCCGGTCTCTTTGACCTTGAAGTTCACGTATGCAAGTCGTGTTGGAAGCTCCTTGTATTCCACCTCCGCATCTGCGATTGTGGTCCCGCAGTCGTAGCAGAAGTTGTTAGGTCTCGAAGCTTCGTAGATGAGCCCCCTTTTCCAGAGCTCGATGAAGCTTGATTGAGTGAACTTACGGTACGTAGGGTCATCTGTGCGGTACCGTGACTCGTAATCGCAGCTAAGGCCTATTCGTTTCATGGTCCCGAGCATCTGGCTCTCGAGTTCGTCCAGCGCCTTCCTGCATAGTTCTATGAACTCTTCTCGAGGAGTCTCTCTCATCTTCACTTTGTAAATGCTCTCTGTGTAGATTTCCACAGGTAGACCGTTCCGATCAATTCCAATAGGGAAGAGGACTTGGGCGCCTAGCATTCTGTTCGTGCGTGCAATCATGTCAATCTGCGAGTACTGGGCAACTGCCCCAATGTGCCATGTGCCAGATGGGTAAGGAGGTGGAGTATCTATTACGAACGGCCGCTTTCCCTTGCTCAGTTTGAGCTTATACAACCGCTCCTTCTGCCAGGATTCGAAAATATTATGCTCAAATTGGTGATTCCAACGTTTCTCCTTAATCTTTGGCTCAAACTTTCGTCGATTCTCACTATCTAGTGTTGACATTAGCCTATCCCGTGGTCCATTAAGAAACAGAGTTGTTTGACGTTCATTTAGTGAACTTGGCTGTGATGCAAGCTCCTACATCACATCCTACGAGCATGATTCAGTCTTTGCGTATAAAACTGTCGAATCACACTTTTTCTTCGAATCCAATTGCTCGTTTCGAAAGATAACCACCAGCACGCATAGCCCAAATTATTAGCAGAATCACTAGGACAGCTGCTCCGCCGTACAAAGTGATAACGTCATTCGCCGTTGAGAGAACGTGAAAGACCCCTCCGTAAGTGGAATCGGCCATGCTCACGACCGTGAAGAAGTAGTCGAAATACCAGTGGAGTAAGATGGATGCGTAAGCTCCGTAAGCAACGAACATTACTCCAAAGACCAATCCCGCCAGCATTGCTGTGCTAACTTTGCCGATTTCCCATCCGCCACCCGACAGATAGTGAGCTAGTCCGAATGCAAGTGAAGTAATCAGAATCAGAATCCATTCTACTGCGCTTATGCCACTTAAATATCCGCGTTGCGCGACGTTCTTGTAACCTAGCATCGATTTCCCGTGCTCAGGGCTGATCATTGTGATGAGAACGAATTTCAGTTTGTTTGTTACTCCGGGAAGCTTCTGATCCTTTCTGTAGAGGATTAGCAGAAAGATAGCGATAGGGAGGCCAATGGAAGTGATGCGAAAAGCTACTTCCTCATTTATCGGAGCGTAGGCCAGGTTGATCAAGATAATGTACGCGCTTGTGTGAGGCGGGAAAGTTAGATTTCCAGTCTGAACCCCTTGCGTAGCCTGAAACTGTTCAATTAGCACGGTTGCAATCAACAGCGATGTCCCTATCAGTGGCATAATGAACAGGAAGTTTGACCTCCCGCTCAGGATGGGTTCTTTGAGTATGTTTCGCACGTGCTTCAGGAAACCGCCTCGACTACACCAGGCTGCAACGAAACAGAGCGAGAAGATCAACCAGATTATTCCAAATAAGCTTCCCATGTTAGTGTAGACAGGAATTGGAATGGAGTATACCCCCGAAAATATGTCGAGAGGAACCTTGAGTATTCCACGGGTTGCAACCTTCAATCCGTCACTCGTGTAGTAGAAGAGCGCGGGGCCTAATCCCAGTGCGATAAGATAGCTTAGCACTGAGAAAACTATCAGGAAGGCAGCTGCGATTCGTAAGATTGGCGCTGCATCCTCTTGCCTGGATTTAGTAGTGGGCATACGTTAATCTTCGGATTCGTACGTTGACGCTACTAATTCAACATGATGCTTTTCACGCATGGTCCGGTGGTAGGTTGACTGCTCTTCTAAGTTCAGCGACTTTGTCAGTTCGTTCCCATAGGAAGTCGGAATCCTCTCGTCCGAAGTGACCGTACACTGCTGTCTTCCGATAAATTGGCCTCAATAATTGTAACTGCTGCATGATCGCCTTCGGGCGCATGTCGAACACTTTGTTCACAGCCGCAGTGATCTCCTCCTCCGGCACTTTCGCGGTTTCATACGTATTGACCATTACTGACACGGGTCGAGAGACGCCAATAGCGTAAGCGATCTGAACATCGCACTTGTCAGCTAAACCTGCGGCTACAATGTTCTTGGCGATGTACCGCGCCATGTAGCTTCCAGACCGGTCAACCTTGGTCGGATCCTTGCCTGAGTAGCATCCTCCACCGTGGCTGCTCACGCCCCCGTAAGTGTCAACAATTATCTTTCGTCCTGTGAGCCCTGAATCAGCAAGCGTACCGCCCACGGTAAAACGTCCAGTTTCGTTGATGAAGAACTTGGTGTGCGCGTCAAGCATGTTTGTTGGGATCACTGGTTTGATCACTTTTTCAATTATATCTCTCCGGATTTGGTCTTGGGAAACCTTCTCATCATGCTGAGCCGCAATAACGACCGCTTCGACGCGTGACGGTTTTCCGTCAACGTACTCTACTGTAACTTGGGATTTCCCGTCAGGTCGAAGGTATTCGAGAACGTTCTGTTTTCTAACGTCCGTTAACCTCTTAACTAGTCTGTGGGCGAGAAGAATCGGCAATGGCATCAGTTCAGGTGTCTCATTGGTAGCGTGCCCGAAAACCATCCCCTGATCTCCTGCACCGATATCATCCTTGTTTACTCCCATCGCTATGTCAGGCGACTGTTCCTCAAGCGAGACGAGTACACCGCATGTTTCCCAGTCAATTCCAACCTTTGCATCATGGAACCCGATGTCGCGAAGAACATTCCGAACGATCTGTGGGACTGGAACGTACGTGTTCGTTGTAACTTGTCCCGTAATTAGAACAGTACCTTTCATGATTACAGTTTCGACATCTACGCGAGCATTCGGATCTTTCGCAATAATCTCATCCAATACTGCATCTGATATTTGATCCGCGACCTTGTCCGGGTGACCTTCCGTCACGCTCTCCGACGTGAAAAGATACGATCGATGCCTCTTTACTAATGATAGTCCAGCGGAGGCTTGTGTCTTACTCATACCCATTGCCCAACTGGGGCGTGATGGGAATATTCCTGAGATATAATAGTAGAGTCTGGAAGTATTCCAGTAAGAATACGCTTTGATCTAACCTTATTCATAAGGTGGAAGTTGTAGGAATGGGAAGTTATGCGCCATTCGAATGGTCGGAATATGCCTCTCTTCAATCACACCGTTTATTCGACCGTTGAAATTCAGCGAAGTTGCGAACAAAAATCCATAAGAGAATGCCGCCGTTATTATAGTGAGAAGAGTCCTGGGAATCTGGTTTCTTAAGATGCTTCCCCCATTGGCTGAGATTGGACGCCGACGAAAATCCTTGACGCTTACTCAGAAAGAATTAGCGTCCTTATCGGGTGTGACACAGTCCATGATTGCGAAAATCGAAAGAGGAACAATTAACCCGTCGTATCTTAAGACGAAAGCAATCTTTGACACACTTGAGGGTTTAGAGAGGAAGAATGAGCTTAGGGCTAAGGATCTGTCTCATCCGAAGATTGTGCGGATCCAAGCCCATGATACCGTGGCTAAGGGGGTAAGAGTGATGAGAGACACTGGATTCTCTCAGCTGCCTGTTTTCGAGGGAGAGAAACCTGTCGGTAGCTTAACGGAGAAGGTTATTCTGCAGAAACTAGTCTCTGCGCCAAACCCTGGGGAGATATCGAAACATCATGTGGAGACCATCATGGATGAGGCATTCCCGACAGTAACTGAAGACACTCCCCTTTCAATGATCTCAACTCTACTCGGCTACCAGTCGGCGGTACTCTTAGCTAAGAAGGGACACGTAGTGGGCATTATAACTAAGGCGGACCTGCTGAAGGTTATTGGATCAACGGCAGGCTCAAAGTTGGAGAAGTAGCCATAATCCATATAGCGATTGGCTGAGAGTCAGTCAACTGGGGCCTTTCTGTCGCCTCCCACGTGGGGCCGTAGACACCATAACGTAGAGTGGCGGTCTCTAGCCAGGGATGACGACAGGGAAAGATCCCGCCAAGGGCTCCAGAAGACCAAACCTAAACGGGTTTGCGGACCAGTTCGGGATGACGAACTTCAGGAGCGAAGAAACCCGTAGACATGACGGT
>CAZAGP010000266.1:0-11083 GCA_964484575.1 uncultured Candidatus Bathyarchaeia archaeon
GTAATCTCTTGATCGCAAAGAGCATAGCCGGTGTTGGAACGATTCCGCACTCGACTGCGTCCACGCCGCCTGCTAAAAGTCCGGAAATCAAAGCATTCTCGATAAGCTGAGAACTGGCTCTGACATCTCTACAGACCAGGACAGAGCCCTTGTTCTGGAGCAGCGCTGCGAATGATAGGCCTGCTCGCACTCCAAACTCTGGGGTCAGAAATTCATCTACTTGCCCTCTGATCCCTGAGGTCCCAAAAAGTCTCTGATGAGTGTTCACAGGCCGCAGCCTTTGTCCAGTTAAAGGAATTAGCTGATGAACTTGATTTAAATTATGGCATCATGCTCCAAAACGCAGGTTCGTGGATTCCACGGCTCGGGTACGAAACTTGATTATAATGCCTCTGCGATATACTCAACTGCGCGATCGTACAATCCAGATCAGCCTATCAAACCTCGGATATGAACCCCAACGAGTGGACAAAGGAAATTGATCACTTCAAGCTCATCCAGAACTATCATACCTAAGATAAGAAAGCGTAAGAGATGGTCATGGCGCGGGTACTATGAAAAAACCGCGAAAGGTGTTGCGTGGGATACAGCGCGTGAAGTCATACGACTCGAAAGCAAACCCTTGAAGTCCAGCGAGCGTTTTGCGGTTGATTTAGGATGTGGAGCTGGCCGAGATACTCTAGCGCTGCTACGACATGGATGGAAAGTCCTGGCGATAGATAATCAGCCCACAGCAATCCGATGCATAAGGGCGAATGTACCGGCGAAATATCGACAGCAACTACGAACTCGTGTGACTTCGTTCGAAGGGACCCGTCTACCTCAATGTGATCTCGTGAACGCGAGCTACAGCTTACCCTTCTGTTCGCCTGAACGCTTCGGATTCCTCTGGCGTCAGATCGAAAAGTCGATTCGTCCAGGTGGAAGGTTTTCTGGACACTTCTTCGGAGTTAACGATGAATGGGCAATTCTCTCTGATATGACATTCCACTCGCGTAAACAAGTGAAGTTTCTTCTGCGACATTTTAAGATAGAGAGCTTTCGCGAAAGAGAATGGGAAGGAACGACTTCGTCTGGGCGAAAGAAACATTGGCACGTGTTCTCAGTGGTCGCCCGTAGGCAGGCATAATCACAGAGCAAAGATTGAGGTCTCTTCTCGACCAATGGCGTTCTAAAGGAATCTCACGTTTGGAGCTGTTCTGGCAAGTCTGACAGGAACCGCCTGTTCAACGCGTAGTATGCGGTCACCATGAAGATTCCTACGAAGGCAAGCAACACACCAACTACGGTTAGCACAATTAACCAAGGAAGTTGGACGTAACCGTTCATGAATCCCCCTGGACTCAACCCAGAAGTTCCGAGTAGAACCAAGTACGGGTATCTGCCCGCATCGTTCATGAACTCTCCAATCATTGCAACCAATATGGCTACCGGCCCCAATGTGAGAGTATACTTTGGGACAGAGCCATTTCCGCGGTTGACATTTTTCCAGACCATGATCGAGACGACAATGAGGAAGGCAATTAGCGCGATCTTCACAACGAAGATTGGGAGTAAGTCCACGGTGGACCCAGTTAAACCAAGAATGTTAGAGTAAAGTAACGGAGCTTTGCTGCTGAGATTCAGTAAGTAGGACGGCCCCAGTAGACCTTGCACGCAGATGAATAGCACGCCATGCCAAAGACCTATCCGCGCGAACTTCGGGTTGACGTTCCCCTTAATTGCGAAGAAGGAGGCGACGATGAAGCCGCCTATTGAGAGGGCTCCGAACCATGTATGCATCAGTAACCACGGGTAGAGCGGGTTGAAGAAGACCGCAGTCCGCGCAGCATCTACCATCCCTTGCAAGGCCATTTCCAGCGCGTAAGGGTAAGTAATTTCGGCGAAGATATACCTGAAACCGAACGGGACACCGAAACCTGAGATGGCCATCACAAAACCGAGCACAGTATGCAGACTAGGCCGAATCTTACCCCAACTGTACCAGAATAGGGCGATCGAAGGAATCCTAATGAGAATTGATGAAAGAGCTATCAGGATTGGGAGAAAGATTATGTCAGTTGCCGTAGCCATCAATGTGGGAAAGAGCCCGGCCAGCACGACCGTTATGATCGTACCCCAAACTCCGCTGAATAATTCGTGAATAATCAATATCTTGAACACCTTCCTCGACATAACCTCCAATTCCGGGCGATTTCTTGACCATGCGAGATACCTCGCCATTGCTGAAATCCACCCGGTGCCGAGCGTAATGTTCACGATTATGATGTGAACTATCACAGCGATACCAAGAATAGTGAACGCTAGGAATTCAGAGTTCTCCAACTCACTCCACTCCTGCACCTTTCTTCAGGAGTTCAATGAACTTCAACCGTCTAGTTGAGACCACGTAAATGCCGTAGACCCCCACTAATGCAATAGCAACGAAGAGAAACGCGAAGAGAACGATGATCGGCCAAACATTAACTCTTGTCGCAAGCTCCTCAGGGTAAAGCAAACCGTAAACTGTCCAAGGTTTACGTCCGTCCTCACGCACAAACCATCCAAATCCGCTTGCAAAGACTGATGCAGCCACCACAATCAGTGAAAGCAGGAAAGCCCCTTTCCGCTCACTTAATCGTCCTAAGACGCGCCTCGTGATCTTGGACAGTAGACCAAGGTTGAAACTCATAGCTACAAGTCCCAGCAGCGCGATTAAATCCACTATCCCAAAAGCGATTTTCAAGTAGTAGACCATGTTGATCAGAGGGAGACGCGACTCGGAGGTGGACAGGTCCGAGAGGCAGAGAGATTTCAACCTCACTGAAGAAAGGGATCCTAACGTCACGTTAGGGGCAAGTGTGCTAAGGTTGGCTAGTGTTGCATTACCAAGTGAATTGCACTGATCTCTAAGCGTGTCAAAGCCGATTATGGGGTGCTGCGGATCTCCGTACGCTAGGAAAGCCACCAAGGGGTTTTGCGTTGTGTTAGTCGCACCCTCCATTAGAGCAAACTTCGTCGGCTGTTGAGCCGCAACAGCCTTCCCCATGAAGTCGCCGAAAACTGTCGGCTGAAGGATTAGTAAAATGAAGAGGACCGGGAGGAAAGCTCTCATAATCTTAGCATACTTTACTTCACCAGTCTTCAGAAACCTGTACGCGTAGCCTACTAACGCGAAAGATACACCTACAATTATGCCAGCGTTCACGTTATGAACTGCACTGGCCCATGCGTAAGGCGACGCGAATGCTACGTAAGGGTCAGTGAGTGTGATTCCAATCATCTTAGCTAGGTTAGAATTCTGCAAGATTTGAGATCCAGTTCCAGTCGCAACAACGTTCTTGACGAGTTCAAGTTTCAGACTAACCAGAGAAGTTGGATTCACCGCGTTCGGTCCATAGGCTGGAAGAAAAGGATACAGGTTGGAGACTAGGCTGCCCGTTCCCCATGGGACATTCAACCAGCTATTCACAGTAGTGATTAGAACGCCTGAGAAGGCTGCCATGAGTGCATAGAACACGATGATACTAAGGCTCACAGGAGGACGAACCTTTCCAAGCGTAACGATGAACATAATCAACAGCACAATTTCCCCCACGAAGGCCACTAGTTCCAACGTTAACGGTATGAGGCCAAATGTTGCGATGGCGAAGATTGACCCTGGCCACGCTTGAACGAGCCCAAACTCAACCAGGGTACCGGTAATCGCCCCGAAGGCAAAGTTTAGACCTAGAACACCGGTAACGTTCCTCGCCGCGTCATAGAATTGTTGATCCCGAGTTTTCCACCACTTATACAGCAATGCACCAATCACCCATGGGAAACCCAGAGAGATAGATAGAAAGAAGGAGTGGATGAAAATGCCTAGAGCACTGATTTCCAGCAGCAGTGACGTTGCAGCCAAATATCAAACCTCAATCCAGTAACATCAATGAGGCATGCAGCAGACCAGTGACAACGGGTAGAAAAACTCGCTATTCCCTACGACATTACTAACTATTCGAAAAGGCACTTTTTCTAGTGTAGCTTTCTATTGAAAACTGTTAAATCCTGACGAGTGCGAAAATTCGACATAAGATGGTGCAAATGGCTTCGAAGAAACTGCTAGGGTTATTGAACGACGCAATCGCTGACGAGATGCAAGCGACCATTCAATACATGTGGCAGCACGTCCAATGGAAAGGCGTCGAGCATTACGCTGTTACTGAAGGAATCAAGAAGATCGCTGTTGACGAGATGAAGCATGCAGAGAAAATCGCGGAACGCCTATGGTACCTTGGAGGCAAACCCACAACCAAGCCCTCCCCGATAAAGGTCGGCGAAACCTTGAAGGAAATGCTGACGCTGGACGTGAAAGCGGAAGAAGGCGCTATAAGGATGTACAAGGAAATTATGCAGGTCGCGGAACAGGAAGGAGACGTGGCCACCAAGGAAATGTTCGAAGAGATTGAGGCAGAGGAAGAAGAACACCACGACTTCTTCACAAGCCTACTTGAAAAATAGACCTGTACTGTCGGGTTAACCCAAGATCCTTAAAACGGCTCAAAATCCGAAGGTGGACTACTGTAGGTTCTGTGCGGTCGATTATGATGATCCTAGCCGATCATACTGCTTCAGGACGGCAGGCAGTATTTCGACTAGGTCGGAAGAGATCATGTGAAAACCCTTCTCCTTGAGCAGAAGGTCTCCTGCCCGCCCGTGCAAGAAAGCTCCAGCAACTGCCGCATCAAAGGGTTCGACGTGCTGAGCGAGGAACGCCCCAATGATACCGGATAGAACATCTCCCATGCCTCCCTTAGCCATTCCAGGATTACCGGTCCTGTTCACCTTAACTCGGAAGCCGTCAGTCACAACTGTTTCATGTCCTTTCAGCAGGAGGACACATCGTTTCCTTTTGGCAAAATCGACACAGATCGGTACTCTCTTCCGCCATTCTAACGGAACCTCAACTCCGGAGAGCGCCTTGAATTCGCCGGCATGAGGAGTAAGAATCATGTTTATACCATCATATCTCATTCCCGCAACCGCTCTGATCGCATCAGCATCTACCAGAATCGATTTCTTCATAGCATGTGCCTTCTGGATAATTCGTGGAATCACGACGTTAGTTCCTGAACTTCGACCAATACCTGGGCCTAGAACTAGAGCATCTGATTGGGTTAGAAGCTCGCTTATTGCAGAGAGATCTCTCGACGTTACGACATCGTCACATAACTCGTGTACGATGAGGTCAGGTGAATAGGATCTAATTACGGAAGATATCCTTCTTGGCGCTGCGATGAAGACGAGACCAACGCCGGTTCTGAGGCTGGCCATTCCAGCCAGAGCAGGCGCTCCGGAATAGACATCGCTGCCTCCCACTATAAGGAGCCGCCCGTAATCGCCCTTATGAGAATGTGGATCTCTAGGCTTCATGACACGTCTGACGTCGGAGGAGCTTGAGAAGGATGGGTACAATCTGCTTACCCACTCACATAATGCACACACTCCGAGTTATATAATCAGCCAAGTCTTACCAGCCAGCATGGAATGAATGAGAAAATTGAATCAACTGAAACAGGAAAGCAGTCCACATCACCCTAACTCGGAATGCTGCTTAGAAATCTCAAATTCAGTTAAAAGCAACAATAGAAATATTGAGGGACGTGCCACAAATCCCGGAAACACATGTTAGATTGGGATCGGAGCATCCCCTGTGGGACAGAATCCAACTTCTACTGATAGGCTGTTTTCTTGTCGTGATGTTCTTCGATAACGTGAGCACTCTTTCCTTTGGTTATCTGAGTGTATTAGTAAGAGTATCCGAGTACCCAGTCCTCCTGCTGCCTTCAGTGTTTCTCATCGCGTTCGGAATTTACCTAATTAAAGAGTCACACTCAGCAGTTTTCGCGAACACGGGGAAACCGCAGTTCCATGATTCAGGTGTTTATTCCCTTGTCCGTCATCCAATGTATCTAGGGGGACTAATGATTTTGCTTGGGTTTCTTGTTCTCAACTTTTCGTTGGTCGCCTTTGCAGTTTGGATAATTTACGCAGTTTTGTGTGATTGGATGGCGAACTATGAGGAAAGGGACCTATTGAGAGTGCTTGGGAAGGAGTATGCAAATTATCAAAGCAGAGTGCCAAAATGGTTGATGTTCAGCAAGAGAAAGAGCGCACTATAATCAGCGTAAATTACACCTGACGTGTATGATTCACGTGAGCATTGTAATCTTGGCCGCTGTTCTGATTGTGCGCTGGGCTGAGGAACGATTGAGAAATGCTTGAAATGCGGGAGAGAACCTTCACTATGACGGGAATAGAATGAGAGTTGAGGACGTTCTTGAAGAAATTCGGATGAAGCTAGAAGAGAAAATTAGACGGCAACTTTCTGGTCTTCAAGGGTTTGTCGTAAGACCGATTTACAATTCAATTATGCCTTTGCATGTCGAAATGTCTCTCCAATCTGAAGTTTCCGAGTTTATTTTTCTCGAAGGCGGAGCAGTTAAGCTAAATCATGATCGAAGTCCAAATCCGGACGTGCGCATAGAAAGCGATCCGGAGACATTTATGTCCCTTTTCCAAAATCCCAGCACTGGACTCTTTAAGGAGTTAGAGAGCAGGAACAAGATTAGAATCGAGTCCGTCACGAAAAAGGGAAGAGATGCGGAAGGGTATATTCGCAGATATCTAGTTAGTTAGTGAGAGATTGTTCTAGGCGACCGCCTTCTCATATAAGTAAACTTGACGTCTTGTAGACGAGTTGGGATTATTCCTTATTCAGTTCCGTTTTGACTTCAATCTTGTTGGTTAAACTGAACATCCCTGGACATCGTTCTTCAGCCAGCTTCAGCAGTCGTTTGAGGACGTCCACGTCTGCGCTAGTTTTGATGGATACGCTGAACTTAGCTTTCTCAATGATTGGATTTTCAGACAGACCAAGAGTTTTCGAGAAGTCAATATTGCATTCTCCCGCGAAATGAGCTGCCTCGACGACAATTCCCTCCATAGCCGCCAGAGTCATGAAGGTTGAAGCGAAGCATGATGTCAAACCGAAGACGCAGTAGTGAAGTGGCCCTGGTCGCGTTCCGTTTCCGCCAAGGAAACTAGGCGAGTCGGATTCCAGCGTGAACTTTCCAGTTTCAAGCTGTAGTTCGGCTTTGAATTGGGGACCAGAGGAGCCGGTGCAATTCCAGTCTCCCTCAATTCGATTAGTCTTCTTTGCTTTCGCCGGGTTAACTCTTATCTCGTTGACGTTTGTCTCAATCTTCTCCAAGTCTACATGATTAAGGGTTTTCAACTCAATTCCAGCTGGCGGAAGAACGTTGTGTGGTATAAGTGAGTGGTGCAAGCCTTCAATCATACGCGTCGTTGTTTCTTATTCATTATTCGTGAGGATAATCAGATAAATCGATGATTCATTTCAAGGAGTATGAACGAAATTACTCTTCATCCAATTGGCGAGGTCAGAGTTCAAGCCTCTGACGACGAGATAAGGGCTCGGAAGCATGAAATGAAATATGAATCACGAATCGAAATCTTTCCCGATTACCAAGATGCATTAGATGGTCTGAGTGGATTTTCACACATTTTCGTCCTAAGTTTCCTCCACAAGTTAAGGTCTGACCAGGTTGGCGTTCTTAAAGTGAAGCCGAGACGATTGACCAGCCGGGGATTCAAGTTAGAGGAACTGCCTCTAGTAGGAGTTTTCGCGATAGACTCCCCCACGAGACCAAACCCGATCGGTCTTAGCTTGGTGAAATTGCAGCGTATCGATGCGAGGGAGCTTTTTGTGATAGGTCTTGACCTATTCGATCACACTCCAATCTTGGACATCAAACCTTATCGGGGCGATTACAGAACCGACGAATACGAGCTGGCAGGATGGTACCGTGGTCTGAGGGATAAAGTGGGTGAGGACATTTAGCCCGGATTACTATGTGCCAGTAGCGCGTTAACATCAAATCCCTCCTTCAGAAGTTGGTAATTATGGGTCCTGTAATGCCCACCATCTTTGCATGGACCAGCCGCCTATTTACGAAGCGAAGTGGATTCGCTACCGGATTTATCTATGGTGTAGGATTCGTAGGCGGAGTCTTCACTCCTTGGCTACTTGGAGTATTATCGGATCTAATTTCGCTAAGGGAAGCTATTCTGTACTTAGCACTCTCAGTGTTCGCAATTGGAATCTCAATACTCACGACTAAAGAATGATGTCTTGGACTGATTGACGTTGATTATCAGTAAAGGTTACGATGGGATGTGATGCTTAGGAGATTTTCCGTAGCGGACCGCTACGATTTCAGCCATTATGCTCAGGGCTATTTCCGCAGGACTCTTGGCGCCAATATCTAAGCCTACAGGCGCACTGACCTTAGCAAGTTGACTGGTGGCTACGCCCTGTTCTTTTAGGTGAGAGAAAGAGGCTTCTACTTTACTCCTGCTTCCAATCATGCCAACGTAGCCAGGAACAGCCTGCTTCGATAAACACTCCTTCAACACGATCTCATCATACTTATGCCCGTGAGTTACAATAACTACACAGTCACTGTCACGAAACTCAAGAGACCGTACGATCTCCTTATAATCGCCCATTTTAACGTCGTTCACCGTCGAAAAACGATTCTTGCCGGCAAATTCCTCTCGATTATCGATAACAGTAACCTCAAAGTCAAGAAGTTTAGCGAACTGGACGAGGGAAAGCGCGATGTGTCCGCCCCCAAACACGTAGAGTCGCGGCGCAGCTTGGATTGGTTCAACGAAGACTTTCACTTTGCCGCCACATCGCATTCCGATTCCTTCAGCCGCGCCTTCATCGAGTGTGAACTCTAACAGTTTCGCTATTTTATCATGTAGGCATTGTAAGGCTTCTTCGCGCACCTTCACTTCAAGAAGCCCTCCTCCGACCGTGCCGCTGATGCGCCCATCAGGGTACACAAGCATGCGGAAGCCGGTTTTCCCAGGTGTTCCGCTTTCACCTTCAACGATGGTCGCAAGTGCGGCTACGCTTCCTATTCGTTTTATATGGCCAATTTCCTCGAAGATGTCGACCATTCCATTACGCCTCTCAGAACGTAAACCAGCGTGCTACAATTACGGAAAGGATGATGAAACGATGTTATCAATATTTAGAGGCTCAGATTCTGAACTCGCAGAATTTCGATATCTCCATAGAGGGTGTGAATAAAGGGGAAAAACCTGGGATTAGCAGGATCTGAACTATCCTCATAGGTCGTAGCCCGTTTAGAGCTCTTGCAAACTGGGTATAGGTAGAAGGAAACTAATATTTAGGTGGGCCACATATAGTTAGTCGCGTCTAATATTGGAGGCTTCTGATGGGCAGTCGCTTATCGAGAGCAGTTAACTTTCCCGAGATTATCATGCGATCCGGGATTTGGACGTTCTGGGGTCCTGCCATAATTGCTAGTGTAGCGTATGTGGACCCGGGTAATTTCGGAACCGACATTAGTGGCGGAGCGAGTTACGGATACCTTCTGCTCTGGTCCGTTATGCTCGCAAACGGGATGGCTATGCTCCTCCAGTACATGTCAGGTAAACTCGGAATCGCGACTGGTAGATCATTGGCTGAACTTGTTCATGACAAGTTGAAAACTAGATCGAAGATTATCCCATATTGGTTAGGATCGGAGACTTTCGCAGTGGCCACAGACCTGGCTGAGTTTTTGGGCGTAACCTCCGCAGTTCATCTACTCTTTGGCGTACCGCTCTTGATCTCCTGCTGGATAGCGGCTGCAGACGTTATCGTAATCTACGCCCTGGCCGGAAAGCATTTTCGCCGAATTGAAACGTTCATCACCGTTCTCATCACGACTATGAGTTTAGGGTACGTTTATGAACTCCTAACTACGAGGGCTAGCCCTCGTCAAATTATCATTCACTCCTTCCTACCGTACTTGACTACGACCGATCAACTGTTCCTTGTGGTCGGCGTAATCGGTGCAACAGTTATGCCCCACGCCCTAGTTGCGCATTCCTGGTTAACGAAAAATAAGCTGAAGACAGGCGATGTAAATGAAAAGAAACACTTGTTGAAGCTCCATACCTGGGACACGTTCATTAACATGTCAAATGCGAGCTTCGTCAACATTGCCATTATGGCAATGGCAGCGGCAGCCTTCTACTACCACGGATTCACGAACGTAGCAACTATTGATGATGCCTATAGAACTCTGATCCCGCTTTTCGGAGTTCTCGCAAGCTACATTTTCGCGATAACTCTCTTCGCCTCTGGATGGTCCTCCTCCACTATGAGTGTTATGGCTGGACAGGTAATCTTTGAGGATCTCTTGGGAACGAATTACAATCCTTGGATCAGAAGAATTGCGATTCGCCTCATAAACATCGTACCTACGACCATCGCCATCTCCTTAGGCTATGACCCACTCCTCATCCTCGTGGTTAGTCAAGTAGTCCTGAGCTTCCTGATCCCTCTGCCCTTGATTCCGCTCATCCTATTTACTAAAGATAGGAAGATTATGGGAGAATTCGTCAACCGACATCTCACTACAATTCTGGCTTTGGCGTGCGCGATCATAATTGTCGGACTTAACGTCTACTTAGTGATCACATCAATATGAGGAATTCACATGGTCCAGAGCACGATGGCTAATCCCTTATGCGATCTGACGAGAGTTGAAGATTACCTCGAAGTCGTCTACGAACTTATCCAGACGAAAGGGTACGCACGGGCGATAGATATCGCTGAACGTTTGGATGTTAAGACGCCGAGCGTGACTAGCATGGTTCAACGGCTGGACGCGATGGGGCTAGTTGTCTATGAGCGTTACCGCGGCCTCACACTCACAGACAAAGGCGAAGAGATGGCGCGATCCATTCAAAAGAAGCATGCTGCAATACTCAAATTTCTCAAAATTTTAGGTCTGGCGAAAGAACTTCCAGGCTGGACGCGGAAGGCATTGAACATCACGTCCATAAGGAAACTGTAGATCGTATGGAACACTTTGTCGACTTCGTGGACAAACATCCTGCGTGGTTCAAGATTTTCGAAGATACCACGCGTCAAAAGAGTTCGAAATGATAGAGTACCTGACTCAACTTTCGCAACATTTGCAGAGCCAACTCATGTCTCCTGTAACCATTTTGC
>CAZAGP010000267.1:0-3598 GCA_964484575.1 uncultured Candidatus Bathyarchaeia archaeon
CTTTCATTGCCTTCCAACTCGTACCTAAGAGTTCGATGAGGTTAGCATCCTCCAAGGAGGATGGATTTACGCTGTACAGAATGAGGCCAATGGCTTCTTTTGCGGATATTCAATCGAACGGGATGGTGAAGTGTAATTTTCCTTCCGGGGTTTTTTCAAGTATTCCAACTAATTCTTCGCCCGGAACGATGTCCAGTGGGTTTTCCACAGTTGGCTGTGTACTCTGCATTGTTGGAGGAGATTGCAAGAATTCTTCGAATTTGCCTTTTACATAATCATACTCGCCTTCCAATTCCACTTCGAAATTGCCACGGCGTAATCTGAATCGTAGTTTTCTCTCTGACATCTGCATCAACCCTAGTGAAGCGGGTTCTGTTATTTCTTGATTGCGAGTTTCGGCAACCGCCGACATAACAAGGGATTTACTCCGGGCCATACTGTCGAATCTGGGGTTCTGAGCAACAGTTTTTGCACTCGGCATCACTCATGCGCATGAATTGGAATTGAGAACTCTCGTAACTTATCTACTATTCTTAGTGGAGGTGGGCGACGAGCACGATGTAGCGAATGAACTGAAGAGATTCCCGGGCGTTACTGAGGCACAGGTCGTGTATGGTGAATATGATGTGATCGCTAGAGTTGAACTCAGTGACCTAGCGCTTCTAGATGAGATCGTAACCATGGCTCGGAAACTCCCCGGGGTAACGAGGACGTCGACGCTCATATCCTCGGGAATCATCCAGCACGTGCAAGGCAAGGAGTAGGATTCGACCAACGAGTGAGATCTCCGCGAACCAAGCTTATTATTGTATGATTTAGGGTAGATATTTGCCTCACGTTGTGGAGATGCGGCCGTAGTCTAGCCTGGTCTAGGACATAGTTGTAGAACGTCCAATGGCCTTCCAAGCCAACGACCCGGGTCCGAATCCCGGCGGCCGCACCAATCGCTCTCATCATGCTGACGATTAACCCGAACCTAATATTCAGAGGAAAGGACTAAGGTTTATCATGGAAAGGAATGATGAAAACAAAGTAGGAAAATGCAGGGAGATTCCAATACGGATAGTGACGCATAGTGGACCTAGCGGTGCACACTTTTGGTCTTACGAAAAAGTTCGGGGACTTCACCGCAGTTGATCACCTGAACCTTGAAATCAAGAGTGAAGTATTTGGTCTGCTAGGTCCTAACGGTGCCGGCAAAACGACCCTACAACGTATGCTAGTGACCGTATTGCAACCTACAGAGGGCACAGCCAGAGTGGCTGGCGCCGACATCGTGCAAGAAGCAGCCGAAGTCCGCGAACGGATTGGTGTCGTGACACAAGCATCCACATTAGACATTGAGCTAACGGCGTTGGAAAACATGAATCTCTACGGCATGTATTACGGGATGCCGCGCAAGAGGCGTCAGGAGAGAATAGATGAGCTTCTAAAAGTCGTAGGCCTGTCTGAACGAGCTAAGATTCCTGTGGCTGGCTATTCAGGGGGCATGAAAAGGCGACTAGAAATTGTGAGAGCCCTCATGCATGAGCCTGAAATCCTTTTCCTCGACGAACCCACTACAGGTCTGGACCCGCAAGCCCGCGCCGCCGTGTTGGACTACGTTAAGAGGATACATGAAGAGCACGGCATCACGCTTGTAATAACAACGCATTACTTGGACGAAGCTGAAAATCTGTGTGATAGGCTAGCCATAATAGATTACGGGAAGATCGTAGCCCTGGGAACTCCAACAGAGCTTAAACGGAAGGTCTCAGGCGGCGACATAGTTGAAGCTGATTTCATAGACCTTCCCTACATTGTTCTTAAAGTTCTGGAGAACGCCGATTTCGTTCTGGAGATCAAAAGACGTAGCGGTGGTTTGACGATTCTAGTTAAGAACGGGGCGGAGGCAGTTCCGAAAATAGTCGGCTTGGTTGACGCGAATGGTGGAAAACTTCGTACGATTACACTTCGGGAACTCACCCTGGATGACGTATTCCTAGAGGTTACAGGGCGGAGTCTGAGAGAATGAAAGGTAGTCTCGCGATTTGTCTTCGTGACGTACTGAAATTCATCAGAATGCCCGTTCTTATGATTTCAACAATTGTTGGGCCATTGCTTACTTTGATTTTGCTTGGCAGTGCGTTTGGTGGAGCAATTACACAAGCCCCAATCGCGATCGTACGGGAGAGTTATGGACCTTACTCCTCAAATTTCATTGGGAATTTGCAGAATCAACAAACCTGCGAATTCGGCGGAATAAACTGTCAGAACTCATTTCAGCTAGTAGATGTCCCCGACTTGGACGCTGCGATGCAGATGCTTCATGCAGGATCAGTACGC
The DNA here is from genome assembly GCA_964484575.1 of uncultured Candidatus Bathyarchaeia archaeon. GTDB lineage: Archaea > Thermoproteota > Bathyarchaeia > 40CM-2-53-6 > 40CM-2-53-6 > FEN-987. The sequence continues at coordinate 2,326 of CAZAGP010000267.1, forward strand.
GCGATAGTTCACATCCCTCTTGGATTTGATGAATCATTGGCTCAGAACTCGAAAGTCATTGTGACAGTTACACTAGATAATACTGATCCGTTAAGTGCCGCTGCCATAGGACCAGAGGTTGCTCAAGCAGGTCAACAACTCTCAACGCTAATACAGACGTCAGCGGACAATTCAATTGTCTCATTCGATCTGGAAGATGCTTACAGAAACGTCCTGTACATTGAATTCATGGCTCCCGGAACTTTTGTTCAAGCAATCATGTTCGTATCCATCATCGCTGGCGGCGTACAACTCGTCGTCGATAAAGAAAGGGGGATAATTGAGGGATACTTGGTGACGCCGCTGAAGAAATATGAAATTGTCATCGGAGTCCTGCTTTCAGGCGTTATCAAAGCGCTTTTCGCGTCAGTAGCATTGTTCGTTTTAGCCATCATACTGACTGGCATTCGCCCCATGAACATGTTCCCTAGTCCGAACGCGGAGGGGATTGTACTTACTATGTTCACGTTATTTATGACGTCTCTGGGGTTAATTGCGATGATGACCGCTTATGCTGTCCGCTCTACCTCTGCCGACCTGTATAGAGTCACATGCTTTCCAATCAATTTAACGCTATATTACACGAGCGGCGCGATCTATCCCATTGACGGAATGCCAATCTGGATGAAACAGATTTCCGTAATCAACCCAGAAACGTACGCAGTTCATGCTCTGCGGTTATTGATGTATAAGAGCGCAGGATTCCAAGCGGTCGCGGGAGACTTCGCCTTTCTAGGAGCCTTCACAGTGTTGATGGTAGTACTAGCGGTGATTGCATTTAGACGCGGACTGTAACCTAACCATTACTTGAGCTAAATCGTAACGCTAGTTGATTCCCACTTTGCTTGGGCGAGGCGGATCCTGGGACCTTCACATTAGTAGCAGTAGTATTCCAGCGATCACGGCCAGGACGGCGCCAAGAATGAATCCGCCACCCATGAAGAGGCTTAGAATTGCTGTTGGGAATATGATAAATGCTGCTAGCACGCGGAACTTAAGGACCATCATCACAATGGAACCGACTAGGACCAGCCCTAGTATAATCCCGAGTATGAAATCTAGGTAGACAGTGGCCGGGGTAATCCATGGAGTAAGCCACATAATGGCCCAGAGAGAGAAGCTTGGAGACAATAATGCCGCTGCATTTAGGAATATCAAGCCGGCCGCGAACACGACAATTGCGGCGGGCAGCCACCACCATCTAACAAGCAACGGCTGCTTTGGAAACGGTCCG
>CAZAGP010000268.1:0-3784 GCA_964484575.1 uncultured Candidatus Bathyarchaeia archaeon
GTTCGCGGGTCAATGCAGTTTCTGCTAATGAAAGCAACAATTTGTTTCCGTTTATCTTCAACCAATTGTCGTCTTTGATCGGTTGTGAGTTGGAGCTCTCCATGTTTCATTATTTCTTCGGCAATCTTGAGCGGATCACTCGTACCGAATGCTTTCTCCAACTTCTCAGTTGACGCGTGCGAGCCCTTACCAGCATCACTGTAGATTTCGTCGATAGCCAATAATTGAGATACTGATAGTTGCTTTCCCATCTTGTATTCTAGCGCAGGCTCAGGCTTTACGAGGATCTCGAATTTTTCGCCACTCTTTGAAATCCTAGCCGTTGAGAATTTTTCACTCATCGACTAACGGCCTTTTTGGAAGAGTCAAGTCTCTTCAGATATTTCTCGACTTCTTCCTGCGTTAGTTTAGCAAATTTCTTTGAAGAGGCTGGAACGGTTGCTATTCGAATCTTCTGTGCGTCCAATTTCTCCTCTAGGACCTTGTTCATGCATTTCAACGCAAGCAGCACGGCATCATCAAGAGTCATGTTGTCCTTGTACTCTGCTTCCAGAATCTCATTGGCGGCATCCCCTCCAGCTCCAATCGCCCAAGCTTTGTATGCAAGAAATGCTCCACTAGGATCTGTCCAGAACAACCTGCTCCCCTTTCGGTCAAGTCCCCCGAACAACATTGAGATACCGAACGGGCGAACACCAGCATGTTGCGTGTAAAGTTGCTTGATCTCTCCTATCCTACGGGTTAGTATTTCCACGTCTATAGGTTCGTCATACAGCAAACGGTTGGATTGGGCGTAGACTCTAGCTTGGTCGACGAGGATGTGAGCATCACAGCTCAAACCTGCTACCGCGGCCCCAACGTGCTCGTCGATCTGGAAAAGCTTCCACATGAATGAAGGATCCTGAAGTTTAGACGTCGCCCTCTCCTCCGCTGCTAGGACGACACCGTCAGGGCATGCAATTCCCAACACGGTAGCTCCTCTTTTCACGGTCTCTGATGCGTACTCAACCTGGAACAGGCGTCCGTCGGGTGAAAAGACGGTAATAGCACGATCGTAGGCTCCTGGAACAGAAAACATTGACAATTCAGATTCCTCTGACGCGAAATTCGTTTCTTTCAGTAAGTTTCTCTAATAAAACCTTACCTGCCTCCCGCAAGTGCGCGTTTCTTCAATTTATTGACCGGATCACATACTAAACAGTCATCTGAAGTAATGTGGGTCAGCCCGTCGCTGAGGTCGTCATCTCTTCAGCAATGAAATCCGACTGGGACTGGCTTCTTCATCCCCGCTCGTTAAAGCCCCGATCACAATCAAAAAGGTTGTTACGATACGCCTTTGATAGTTCCAGACATCTTCAAAGGAAGAATTGAGGCGTCCGTTTCGCCTATCTGTCCGATGAGAGCAAGGGCTGTCTGCATCTCAACTATGTAGTCCTTCGCAACTGCCAGAACGGCACTTGACCTACGCGAATCAAACCGTATGAGTTTCGGTGAGATACGACTCAAGCCAATTTCTCCAAAATACGTCAGAATTGAAGCAGTCGTCGCCTTTGCAAATTGCTCCTCCGTCACGGGCACGGTGGAGAATATTCTGACGAGAACGTATCGTCTGCTCAAGAGTCAGACCCGCCGACTATTGTTTCGACTCCTTCCTCCACGTAGCTTCTTGAACGGCGTTTCAAATTCCTATCAACAATACTCCGAGGAATAGTTGACACGCCGCTAATTGACTCGTGTTTACTCAGCCCGAGAATTTCGGCCACGGACGCCACCTGAATAGGCGTTCGTACAAGGAGTGGCGACGTAGCACCACTCGATAGGACTACACCCACGTTATGCCTCCGGGCGACTTCTATGTCTTTTCTCAACCTTGTGAAGACGAGCGAATTGGGCGTCTTGAGCACTGAGGTTAGATTGAGCTCTAACATGGCCATTGACACGTTGCCGATCGAATCATCGAACCACACATTTCGTGCGGTAGAATCGAAGAAAATTAGGTCCACACGACGATCTCTTGCCGCGATAAGTGCCAAATTATGATTTGTACATCTTACTCCAATGATGTCGAACATGGATCTGAAGCGTCGAAGCAGCTTCAGAAGCTCCTCTCTCTTCGAACATGTGAGATCTACACGCAAGAAAACTTCGACCCCTTTATCCTGAAAGCAACGGCGTAAAAATTTCTGCCTGTCTCCTAAGAGGCCCGTCGGGATACTAAGACCAACTGCCTTGTAACCGCTTAGGGCTACCAATTGAGCCATTCGCGCACATGATGACTCATCGTCAACTTTGGGTAGGATATGCATGTCCATAAATTCGAACAATGCGGTCAGTCAGACTCCAAAAAGGAACACATGTTCTTCTTGCAATCTCCAGCTAGTTTATTGAACTTGATTTTGACTCTAACAGGATCGTCTTCGGCGAATTGAAGAGTCTTTTGGAGCAATCTCTGCTTATCAACCCTGATGTATAGGTTACCATCTTCATCCGAGTGTAGTTGAAGATCCCGGAGTATAATCAGACGCTCACTTTTCGATAATCTTCCCATCAACGAGGACGCAAACTGACTGGCATATTCGCTCGTCATCCTTGCCTCAAGTTTAACGATCGGGTTTCCATGGTGACCCTCCAAGTAGTGGCGAGTGAACTGCTGAGGAATATCTTGCAGCAGAATCTGTAGAGCTAAGATAACCTTATTCGGATCTTCTGTCGCATGAGCTATTGTGCTAATCTCGACAGATTGAATTGTTTCCTGTCTCAACCTATATCAGCTGGTTATTAGTAGCTGGCAGGCAAAATAGGTTAGGTATTCTTTGACGGTAGAATTCAAGTTTAAACTCGTGATTGCTGTGAGACGAGACTTGCACATGGGCAAAGGCAAGATTGCAGTACAAGTAGGTCATGCTACTATTAGCGCCGCTGAAGAGACGAGACGCATGCATCCCGATTGGTGGCGTAAGTGGCTCGCAGAAGGACAATGCAAAGTTGCAGTCAAAGTAGAGAGTGAGACTGAACTCGATAGACTAAACAAAGAGGCGCAAGAACTTGGATTATCGTCTACAATCATTCATGACAGTGGATTAACCCAAGTTTCACCAGGCACTGCAACTTGTGTTGGAATTGGACCGGCCCCCAATGAACTCATAGACAAAATCACGGGAAATCTCCCCCTGCTCTAGTCAGCTATAAGCTCCGAGCAAAGAACTCGTCGATGACCAAGCACTACGTCACGCAACCTATTTCCCTTAACCAAGTTCACGAAAAAGACAGGCATACCCCCCGCAGCTGCTTCAGAAGCTTCCTGAATCTTGCCCCTCATTCCACCCGTGACATCAGCAATTTCAGGCCTCATTCTCGCAGCAATATTCTGTACACCACGTGTCCGCACTAACGGCATCAATCGCGCACTCTTATTCTGAGTCGGATCGGAGTCGAAGATTCCGTCTACGTCAGTAGCAAAGACTAGCTTGGAAGCTTTTAGTGAAGTCGCAATGTGAACTGCCAACTGGTCTCCCGAAACGATAGAGAAGCCCGTCAATTCATCAGGCACGATGTCACCTCCAGTTGAAGGAACACAACCCACCCGCATCCACTTCTTGAGGGGCTCCAAATTGCAAGAATGAATCCTACCATTCCGCGCAATAACGTAGTCACCTGCCGCGAGTGGAATCACCGGAATCCTGTATTGGTTAAGAACCTGACCTAGCTTCAATTCCCATTCGAGGAGCCGAGACTTCGTCTCGCTAAGTCCCTTGAGCTGTTGCCTACTCCTGAAACCCCCGGA
>CAZAGP010000269.1:0-6090 GCA_964484575.1 uncultured Candidatus Bathyarchaeia archaeon
TACCATCACGATCAGTGAAAGGTTCGGTTGAAATTCTGGAACTGGCACATGCGACAGATCGAGGGTTATGTTTATCGTGCTCGTAGAACCGTCGGACACCGCGATTGCGCTACTGTAAGCAAAGTAGCCAGGCTGACTAACTGTAAGATTGTACGCGCCGGTAGGAACGAACATGAAGTAGAAACCGCCACCACCGGAATAAGTCGTGAAAGAGCGCACACCATTATTAGCAATCACAGTAGCCCAAGCGATGGGTTCAAGCTGATTCCACATGTTAAACCCTAAGACGGTGCCCTGAATTGCCCCACCGCCCGCCCCATAGTACTGGTTCGGTTGAGGTTGAGCTAGAACAATCTTACTTCCTAACACCATAAGCATGACGAATACGGAAATCGCAAGTGAGACTCTCAGGGATCTCATTTTCATCTCATGTATAAAACGGGGTAAACTTGCAATAAACATTACGCAAGCCGCATCGATGGTTTGAAGATGCTTTCACATGAATGAAGCAATCGACTCAAAGAGGGGTGCTCTTGCATTTAACAATCGGCGTAGGGAACCCTTGACTCATTAGGAGTCGGGGAATGATACGCAGGCTTTCAAATGATTATGCGCGTTGCCCGTATCCTGCTATTCATTACGTTGCTCATCGAAGGCGTTGCGGCCACTGTATCAATCGCACATGGACAAGTAGTCTTCGTCACGGTCCCATTACCCAATCTCTCGGCGAAAAATCAGATCATAGATTTCTATGCTGGGGGCACAAGCGGAGGTTACACTCTCAGAGCCTCCCCTCAGGGAGCCAGCCTCTCCATCGATGGCGTGGGCGTGGTTACCATGATGCCATGGGGGTACGTGACCGCTAACTGGTCACTCGGCAGAGTCTACATAATCTTCCTAGCGAACGTGACTCAAACCGATTTCCGAATCGGGTTCCTCTACTTGACAAACGTGACCGATGAAGCTTTCATACTCAGATGGCTGGATTACGACACTGGCGGGTCACTTAGCATGTGGACGTTTCAAGGCGTGCAACACGTCTACAACACTACTGTCACTACTTCGCCCACTGCGATGCCTACACTCGACATTCCCACGGCTCCCACGGTAAAGAACGCTATCTCAGCAATAGGCCCAGAAATTTACCTCACAGCAAACGGCGGAGAACTATACAATGCCAGCACGCGACTAAACATTTACCCACTCCTAAACCAGCTTTACGCCGGTCCCTCAGACTATAATGAGGTCTGGTCCCTGCTCGCTGATGAAGCAGGCCAATACTACTTCGCAATACTATACATGCAAAACAGTGACCCGAACCATGTAATAGTTGAACATCAGTTGAGGCTTAATGATTACAGAAGGTTTGATGGGAGAACCATCGAGGCAAGATGGATCAAAGGAGCATTCTCCGGCGAGGTGACCATCCGCACTGGACAGTCGAACCTTACCGTCTTGATTGACGGTTTTCCATTCCAAACAAACGAGCGAGGCCTAGTTTCAGAAAGCGTTCCTGACGGACGCGTAAACCTCCAAGTCCCAGCTGAGATTCAGAACGATGACAATTCCAGGCTCAATTTCACATCCTGGAGCCCAGACCAGTATGGGTCAACAAACCCGTTAAGCCTAATCCTCAACAATTCACTTAACATTAACGCGAACTACACTCAGGAATATCAACTTTCGATCACAACCGCATTTGGCACAGCAAATGGTGCAGGCTGGTACCCGCAGGGAGCAAACGTTACCTTCAGCGTTCAAGGTCAGATGCCTAGGGGAGACGGAACAAGGATTATTTTCGAAAAATGGAAGGGAGACTCCAACTCAACCTCCAATCAAACATCGACAGTAATGAATTCAGCGAAACATGTTACGGCGTTATGGAAAGAGCAATATTGCGTAAGCTTGCAACCGGTCGGCCTCCCCGATAACGCGAGTGCCCAGGTCATGGTGGACAATTCGATCGTAACGTTGAACGGAACCGCTCCATACTACGTGTGGGTTGACGCCTACTCACCATTTTCAATTAGCATTCAAAGCGCCAAGATTCAGGAACCAAACATGAGTTACGTGTACTCTGGGATGCAGGTTGATAATCAATCAGTGACCGGTGAACTGACCATTACACGGCCGCTTGTCATCATGGTCCTCTTCACAGGAATCCCAAAGGATAGCGTCAACACGCAGCTGGACACGTCACCAGCCATAGTCGCAGCGCCTAGGATGCCTGCTCATAGCTGGACCATTACACGGTTCTTTCACATCATCGGGCCTAATCAGACTGGTTTGCGCCCCGAATAGGTTGAATCAGGTCACCGCACTTTCCCGTTTTCTACTATGAGTCTTCGAAAAACGTATGGTACGTCTGTAGTAACGTTGTACGGATGCTGTTAATCGCCCAAAAACTGGGAAGATGATCGTGCACTGCTCCGTGCGCCTAAACACTTTATCAAAATTTGCTCAAGCCGTACTGGAAAGTTCCGGTCGAGAACATGCTCTCCGGCCCATTGAATAAACCAGTACTATTGACTCTCTTCGTCTTCACAATCCTCTTCAATCCAGCCTCGGCTGCTCAAGCGCACGCTCGATCGAGTCCGATCGCAATCTTCGCGCCAAGTCTCGCCATGCCCTTGCCTTCACCTACACAAGGAAACATTGCTTACCCTTCACCAGTATCAGGCGTACTCCGAATTCTCGTGATCGCAGCCTACTTCACGGACATCAACTACTCGACTAGCATAGCGACGCTCAAGCAGCAGTTCTTTGGCCCAGTAAACTCTTGGGCAGCCTACTACCAGGAAATATCTTACGGCTCAGTCACATTAAAGGGGGATCTCTTCGGCTGGTTCCAACTCCCGTACCCTGAATCACATTACGGACATGACTGTCTGGCGATCGATGATGCGGATTGCTCAGGAACTGATCAGTCGTGGCAGATCGCGAGTGATGCTATCCCGCTTGCGGAGGCACAAGGCGTCAACTTGAGCAATTACGATTACTTCGTCTTCGTTCACTCCGGTGAAGGGCAAGAATCAAGCGGCGTGAAGAACGACGTTTGGTCCGTAACATACCTGGGCGGAGTGTACGTACCAACAAAGACTAGGACGCTTACAAAGTTTGAGATAGTGCCTGAACTTGAGGCCAATGGTTCTGTTCCGTTAGGTGTCTACTGTCACGAGTTTGGTCATCAGCTCGGACTACCTGACCTTTACAACACGCTTAACGGCAAAACAATAATGGGACCATGGGAGCTGATGGACAAGGGATTATGGAACGGCGAGCCGCCTGGCTCCAGCCCAGCAGAAATGGGCGCTTGGGACAAGCTGCAGTTAGGCTTCATCTCAGGGTCGATGGTGCAAACCGCCAATACTGGTACAACCAACAGTTACACGATCGACCCTACTGAGGTTGCGTCAAGCAACGTTCACGTCGTTGAGGTACCGCTCAGCACGGCGACTCAAAGTCAGTACTATTTGATTGAGGTTAGAGCTGCAATCGGCTACGACTCCGCCTTACCCGCGACCGGTGTTCTGATCACTTACGTAGACAGCGCAGTCACCAATGGGAGAGTTCACGTCATTGACGGCCATCCGTCCGTTCCCGGTTTGAACGACGCAGTCTGGAACGTGGGACAAACGTTCACTGACACTAAGAATAATGTCGCCGTAACCATCACCGGCAAAGTCGGCAACGCATATCAAGTCACCGTAAGCAGAGGCGGCTCGCCTCCACCCCCAATACAGAATCAAACATCATACGTAGACTTGGCTATTACCAGTGTGAACTCTCAGCCAGTCGTCGTAACAAGCCCAAACACTAACGTAACCGTAACTGTGGGGATCTCAAACCTCGGCACGCAAGACGCAACAAACGTTCAGGTGCAAGTGCAACTCGACGGGGCAGTCTACGCGAATCTTCAGGTCAACGTTGCTGCGGGCGCTTCAACCCAGACTTCGTTCACGTGGCTTTCAACGGCCGGCAGCCACCAGTTCCAGATAATCATTGACCCGAACCATTTGATTAACGATACTGACCGATCCAATAATATTGCAGTCTTCAACATCAACGTCGGTCCAACTCTGACGATTAATGTTCCGCTCAACATGACCGGATCTAACAGCACGCTATGGGTTGAGATTAACGGCGTAAAGTATAACGTGACTTCAGGACAGCTACAGGCAAGTGCGCCGGTAGGAAACGTTACGGTGCAGATTCAGCCCTTCGTGAACTCCACTCAGGGTGTTCGTGAAGAATTTTCAGGATGGTCAGACGGTGACGTTGCGAATCCGCGAAAGATCACCGTAACATCCAATACAACTCTCCAAGCACTCTTCACAAAAGAATATTTACTATCAATCGCCTCCAATGGCGGCACGACTTCCCAGAGCACCTGGTATAAGCCCAACTCCATCGTCCCAGTAACCGCGATGAATCCTTCTAATGTGATAGTAAACTCTTCCCGGCTGATCTTTGACGGCTGGAGCGGAGACCTGACCTCCAATGCAACCTCCGTACAGTTGAACATGAGCAGCCCCATATCTTTGAAAGCGAACTGGATCACGCAATATTACGTAACCATAATGACATCAACCGGCTCGCCTAGCGGAAGCGGCTGGTACAATGCGGGCCAAATTGCCACCGTTAACGTTCAATCAACCGTCCAATATTCGAACGCGACGAGGCTAATCTTCACAGGATGGAATTCAACTACTCTTGGTGAGAACCCGTCAGCACAATTCGTCGTGAACTCTCCCACCGCGTTGCAGACGGGATGGAAAACGCAGTATTCGATCAGCCTACAATCAGAATACGGTGCTCCGCAGGGTGCAGGATGGTACGATGCAGGCACCATGGTAAGAGTCTACGTGCCGCGGGAAATTGATTACGCTAATTCAACGCGCAGAATCTTCGCCGGCTGGACCGGAGACTACAATGGATCATCAGCCAACGCAACCCTACCGGTTGATGCTCCGAAAATGTTGAGCGCGCACTGGAACACTCAATACTTGATAACCTTTAAGGTAGCTGGCCTACCGAACTCGACAATAATCAAACTCAACCTAAACAACTTCACGTACCCGCTCTCCGCGAACGGCGCATACGAAACCTGGCTCCAGAAAGGAGCAACGTTAGCACCGAACGTAAACGAGACAATCCCGGATGGGTTCACAGTCCACAAGTTCTCAACCTGGCAGACTCCGACAGGCGCAGCAGTAACTAGCCCTATGACCGTGACTGCTCCCGAAACGTACGTCGCCATATACTCCACAGACTTCTCAATACCCACCATACCCGGATTCCCAATCGAAGGAGTACTGACGGGTATCCTCCTCGGACTCGGCCTCCTAATTTTCACTAGACGAAGGCAGCAAGCGACGGTTCTGGTAGGCTGACGAGGGAACGGAAGCGTACCCCGCGCACTTTGCCTCAGACATCATTCAGAAATCTTCGCGTCAAATCACCTTCCAAGGAAACTTGAATTTCCCTGAGTTGAGTTTTTAGCAGCGACGGTCGCTAGTACCAGGATAGAGCTAGTTGCAATCGAAGCTGACTGTCAGCCTGCTGTTGGGCTGCTCCATACTCGCAATCCTAACTACCAGTCCACACGCTATCAGTCAGACCGCTGTAACAAGTTACGAATATTCCACCACAAGCCTAACGACGACCATCTACTCGACATATCTAACAACGGCTACAAGTTCACAACTCGTCCAGTACGTCAGCACACCATTTGATTATAGCGCAGCCACGGACTCGTTCTCGCTCCGGCAAGTCAACTTTAGACCATTGCTATTCATGAACGACGCTGAAGACATACCATGCGCCTACTATGAGACCTTCGTCTTCAATGCTACACAAGGTAACGTGATTCAATTCAACTTCGAACTCTCAATTCCAGGCAGAAGCCTCGCATTTCTCATCATGAACTCGGGCCAGTATTGGAGTTTCGAGCATACGAATTGCTTTTACAGCCCCCCAGCCGCCATGGCTGGAGTATACGCCCCCGCGTACAGTGGAAATTGGACAATCCCTCAAAGCGGCCTCTACGCTTTCGTCTTCTTCTCATACGGCTTTTACGGGGGAAAAATC
>CAZAGP010000270.1:0-3029 GCA_964484575.1 uncultured Candidatus Bathyarchaeia archaeon
ATTGATAGCATACTGAAAGTGGCCTCTTCAACCATGATTCACTGAGTTAGGCCACCGACGTTCTTCTAACTCGCTGGAATCGGTACTACTACACTTCCATCATATACGATGAGAACTCTTGCCGACTTTCCCTTGATCTCAATTGCTTTGTCAAGGGCCGTCTGGACATTTGTGAACGGAATCAGCGACATCGCATGCGGAATGGCAGAGGGAAGATCGGAGACTACGAATATGTTTGTCTTCTCAAGCAGTTTCTTCAGCTTGATCGCTTTGTGAATTCCGAACTTGTGACTGTCCGCTACGATCGGAGTATCGGAGGTAAGCAGATTATAGAATCCTCTATCGCCTATTCCTTCTCTGCAACTTGAGACAAGGATAATGATTCCAGCGTCTCTCACAGCGAGCTTGACATTCTCAATTGCTTTGTGAGATTGATAGAAGTCAATATCCAATGGTGGCTTCGAAATTGAGATTACAATATCAGCTTTAGCTTGAATCGAGGCGACATACGTGGCTTTTGCTTGCTTGACGGCATTAAGGAATGAATGTACAATGTGTCCTGATGAAGCATAACTCACTTGATGCTCAGCATTAAGTACCAGTTGAAGAGAGAAAATATCATCGATTCTGCCGAACAGTCGGAGCGCGTCCATGAAGTCTTCGTGCACCGGATTACCGTCGAGCTGAGTGATCCTGGCGTTATCGTCAATTGCAAGAGCATGGTTCATAACAATCGACTCGAAACCAGCCAAGGCTGGCAAAAGGAACTTTCTGCCTCCAGTGTATCCGGCAAAGTAATGCGGCTCTACAGAGCCAACTAATATTATACCGTCAGACTCGAACAAGTTCCGGTTTAACGAGAGTCGCGTACCTCTAGTCGTGGTTCCGAGCTGAATCAAGCCTTTATCGTCTCTAGAGTTGTGCGCAATCAGTCTGCCTCCGAATGGGCTAGTAGGACCTCCTAGGATCTCATGGATTTCTTGTTGGTTTGGTTCCCTGTGAGTCCCACAAGCGATTATCGTGGTCGCATCTTTACCTTTCAACTTAAGCTGCTTCAGCACTTCAGCTGTAGGTGTCGATCGAGTATGATCGTTCACTACCACTAAAAGTTTCTTTCTGGAAGATATGAACGACTCAAAATCTTCGAATTGTGTTGGCGCAGCTATAGATTTCGTGATGGATTCTGGATTAGCGGGGGTGTCTTTTGGTGAGGCCACTTCTACTAACTGGTCATCACTTACGTTCAGTTGCTGCGATCTGTTACCGTATGGAATTTCAAGCTTCACGTATAGTCATCCGTGTAGTGGGAAAACCGTCGGGTGGCCACGGTTCTTAGTTTCAGGTTCCTCATCAATCGACCTTCAGCAGCTTACTTTGGCGACTGATGTGCCCATTCTCTAATATTGCCAAGTAGCCCCTCGATATCTTGCTTTGTATGGGAATAGCTGAATCCGTGATGGTAGATGTGTCGCGGCAGGAAACGAATGCCGTTGCTTTGAAGATGTTTCTGTAGACTTAGGAATTTTTCTCCATTCCCGCCGTCTGTAGTGATAGCCTCTCGATAGTTTAAGGGTTGTTTGTTTGTGAAGTAGATGGTAAATTCGCCTCCAAGCCCGTCGACCCTCATGGGTAAGCTGGTTTCGTTAGAGATTTCCTCAACTCCTTTTGCAAGCATCTGAGTCAGCTCGTTTAGGTGGGCTGCTACTCTGCCGTCCTTCAGTTTTGACATGGTTGCTTTGCATGCGGCTACGGCGAGGTGGTGAGCGTGGAATGTTCCTCCGTATATGACTCCTCCAAAGCCGCCGACGGAGGATTTCACGTCAGGGCCGGAAGTTTCAAGGATCTCCCTCTTTCCCACGAGGGCGGCGGCTGGGTAACCGTTGGCTATGGCCTTTCCGTACGTTGCGATGTCAGCCTCAAACCCGTAGTACTGCTGTGCTCCGCCAGGAGCCGCGCGGAATCCAGTTATCACCTCATCGCAGATGAGGAGGATGTCGTTCTCTTCCGTAATTTCGCGGACTGATTTGAGATAGCCTTCTTTCGGCATGATTGCGCCCGAGTTGTGAACTATTGGTTCGACAATGACCGCAGCTAACGTTCTCCTATTCTTCTTAACGATCTTCTCCAGCGCCGCGCTATCGTTGAATGGTGCTACGAGGGTGTTCTTGATGACGTCTTCGTGAACGAATCCCGCTGACTCGGGAATGGTTCGAGGTGTCTTCTGGGGTCCTGCCTTGCTAAGTGGAGAACGATAGCTTGCGCATGCATAATCGTAAGTACCATGCCAAGCTCCTTCGGCTTTTAGTATCTTCTTCCTTTTGGTGTAACCTCTGGATATGTGTATGGCGGACATTACTGCGTCTGAGCCCGATCCAGCGAATCTCGCCATCTCGGCGTGGGGAATAATTCGAACCAAATCTTCAGTAGTGCTCACGGTAAGTTCGGACTCATACCCGGCAGCGAGACCTGAATCCAATACGTGACGCACGGCTTCTTCCACTTCCGGATAATGATGACCTAGAACAATAGCTCCATGATTGACGAAGAAGTCGAGATATTCATTCCCATCAATATCCCATATCCTGTTCCCTTCAGCCTTCAAGAAATATAGGGGGTAGGGGGAAAGATACCTCGCGTTGCTATGCACGCCTCCCGGAATTACTTTGCGTGCTCTCTCAAACATTTCCTGAGACTTGGTCATGCATGATCTAAATTGGTCGGGTAGACTTCGTCGCAATTAATCTATTGCTTGCTTAGCGGTTTTGTTAAATAATTTGGACGTGCTAATTGTATTAGGGGATTATTTGCCGGTTCGGCAGGTTCAGGTTCTGTCCGAGTCGAACGGTTGGGTTGAGGATGAGAGCGTCCGATGGTGGCGTAGTCGGCTGGATCCGAACACGTTCAAGACTTATTGGAGTTACGCGCATCGGTTCTTCTCCTATTTGGGTATGAGGCCGGATGAGGCTAAAGCGTGGGCGAAAGCTTGTCCGGAGAAGTTCGAGGTTGTTGACAAGATTCAAGCCTTCATA
>CAZAGP010000271.1:0-2610 GCA_964484575.1 uncultured Candidatus Bathyarchaeia archaeon
AACCCGCCTCATGCTGAGTTTCGGATACTTCCGTATGACTGGAATCCTGTGATGGTCTGAAGATTGAGGTTATCCGTGAACTTGAGAGAGCCGTCAAGAGAAGACTGCCTAAACCTCCAATTGCGATTGCGCTTCCTAAGAATAGGCCGAGCAATGCGACGGTTAGCGGCAGTCCGATTAGGAAGCTCAGGTATGTGCCAACGATTATGGTCACGATAAGAATCTCAGATAGTATAGCTACGATTGCGTTCGCGAATTTCTTGTTACCAATCTTCCAAGCAACGTACGTTGCCAGAAAATTGGCGACTGCACCGCCGATTATGTCAACGGGCCCGAGTCCGCCGAAGAAGTTGGCAACAAAAGCTCCTAAGCTCAATCCCAAAATTGCGGGCCAACCGAAGAGTATGGATAAGGGTAGAAGTGCATCCGCTATCCTAACTTGGAATATTTGGAAGCTTATTGGGGCAAGGAAGATCACGCCCACGGAGTAAAGTGCAGCGAAGACAGCCGTCAACGTAATATGGGTTGCATCTTTTCCTTTCAAACGGTTACCTCCCGACACCGGGGTTTTTCTGGCGCAACGGGTGGGAGGATCCACTCACGCGCCGCTTGAAAGCAGAACGTTTCCTAACTTAAACTTGTTCGTTAACACATGAAAATTAGAAGGGTATAGGCGGACCAAGCACCGCCTCTTCAGTTCAGATCTCAGCATGCCCCAGAAGCTTCTTGCCCCGTTCAGCAGCCTTCTTTCCATGCTCCGCGATCTTCTCCCGGGTCTTCGAATTTCCCAAGACTGCAACAACCACCGCTCCAATAGCGAAAGAGGCGACTGCGAGGGCGAAATTTCGCTTCGAATCTCCATTCAACACTTCTCAACCTCCTTTGGATGCTTTTCTTTACGACCAAGAGACCATAGATCCCGTTTGGAGTATATTAGTGTACCGTAAATGAAACACTATATACCAAGAAGGTAGTATGGACGGCCATGACAGTACGGGCGGATTGGACATGGAAGAACGTGCATCCAGCCGTGTCAAATTCCTGTCCAACGTCTCTCTTTCCTTCCATGCAACCCGCTTGTCTGTGGCCAATTCGAGGTGAATCTCTTTGGTAAAATGCATGAAGTGCGGAGGCGAAGTGATGGGTCCAGCTAAGGAGTGGGACATGCACCCGAAGGATGGGCGTGGTCCGGCTCTACACATTAAGCACTATTCCTGTCCGCAGTGTGGTAAGAAGTTCCGTCAAGCAACAAAACTCGCAGGAGCCTAGACGGGAAATGGGAAGACCACCCGTCCTTGCCCCTTTTTCCTTCCTTATTTTATTACTACTTACGCACGTCCGAGGTTTCTTGTGAGCCATAACTAGCTGATAATGAACTGGTTGGGATTGCGTCAAGTGTGATGTACGTTTTCATATGCCTGAGGCTGCGGGCGAAATCTAAACTGGTGGAGCAGTTTGGTTCTGCTTGTCAGGTTTGAGCGTACACCATTTGAGGAATGATTCGGAAGGTGGATGATCTTCATATAGCCGTTCTCGAATCGATTCGAGCGCGTTAGGTCTTAACCCTAGATATTCTGCAGCGGTAATGACCTTGTGACGAGCCTGACTGCCCGCATCGCGTATCGGCTGTATCTGTTCAATCCAATTCTCGGAGCGGAGGGCGTGATGTTCGAAAATCACAGTCGGCACGGCGCGGGCGATTTTGATGGCGTTGACGACGCCTTCCTGAATTCTTCTCTTGTCTACTTTCACTTTTTCGAGATAAAATGGTGGCCCCCCGACGAGAATCAAGTCTGGTTTCTCTTTGAGAATTATGCCGGTAGTTTGTTCTGACATTGGACCTTGAACATCCGATGCGTGGATGATCTTTCCCTGTTCCGACTCAACAGTTGTCATTAATACCCATCCAAGTCCTGAAGTTTCTTCGCCGTGCGGGACTGGTTGGGACATTCGCAGGACCGTATTTCCGAATTCGAATTTTGCACCGTCGGCAACTTTGCATGAGCTTCCGATTGATTTCAGGAATCTTTGGAACATCCAGCCGCGCTTGCGCTGTGCTAGGTTTATGGAGTCGCGTATGCTTTTCATGATTACAGTCTTGTTGCCGTAAATCCGTTCCGCTTCTTCCCCACTACTTCCCAACCAAATGTTTTCAGTATAATTTGGCGTGTGGTGATCGTTGTGGTAATGAGATACTACGATTACGTCGGACTTGGCCGCGTACTCTCTAATTCTTGCGCGACATAAGGCGCGGGCCTGATACTCCATAGGGTGTGGTTTCTTTCCTGATCGTGGTCCTAACGCGACGCCGGCATCGATAAGGATCTTCACGTCAGGAGTTTCGACATAGGTGCACATTGACCTCACGCCTAAGCTTTCGAAGCCTACGGGAATTACTGTAATCGAGTGAGGTCCCTCCAAGCATTAGATACGCAAATTAGCAAGTCTCATATGAAGTGAAATAGCGGGCGATGACGAGTCTGGCCCAATTGATTTCTGAATGAAATGGATCTTGAGTATCGAGCCCGCACTATCCTAACAGATAGGAAACGTAAAGTCGGTTGGTGTTTAGAACGGAAGCTTCTACCCTGGCATGAGCCAGAATTCGTT
>CAZAGP010000272.1:0-4437 GCA_964484575.1 uncultured Candidatus Bathyarchaeia archaeon
CTGAACTCAATCTAACACATCTTCAAAGTTCAATTGAGAAAATGTCAGCTTTCACCAAGTGAACGAACAAGAAGTAATGAGCTGTATGATTTGAAATATGCAACTACGGAATGGAATAATGAGGGAATCGTGAAGTAAGTAAAGAAAGAGGAACTCACTCACAAGACTATTGCAGCGTGAGTTCGCTCAACACCCTTTACGGGCTGTATCTTACGAATCACCAGTTCTGAAAGAGAGTTCATGTCCGGAAGCTCCAGGTACACAATCACGTCATACACGCCAGTAACGGCATGAACCATCTTCACCCCACGAACCTTAGCCATAGCTTTAGCAACCGACCGAGCCTTTCCGGCTTGCGATTGAATCAGCACGTACCCTTTGACGACCATCACTAACGCCGAAACGAATACGTCAGAAAGACCATGTAAAACCTGCGGTCCCCCTGAACGGAGGAAAAAAGTAGAAATACAGAGGCACAGTAACCAGCTGGACTCTTTATTCCGGACTGAGGGTTACGTCCAGCTCATAGGAAGATGCTGAAAAACCGTGAACGCGGTGCCTTCACGAATCACATGGCAGGATAGTAAGCAGGACGGCTAAGACAGCCAGCTTATTGAGATTCAAGCCGTATCATCAGAGTGTCCGGCACACTCGGCTTATGCCTCTGACAGTAGTACTCGATCTTGTTGAATAACTCAACCTTCCACACCGCATCTCTTCCACACAAGGAGATGTCACACAACGGCTTTGACTGCTCCGCGCTCATTCCGATCGCTAAATACAAACGAGAAGTTTTTCTAAGCTCTTTCGGTCCTTGCCGTAGGGAGCAGGAAAGGAGAGGGCGACTGAGTGGCCGCTGTGGACGTTAATCAGGTTTCGAAAAGCTTTGGTAACCGTCACGCAATTGCAAACGTCACTTTCTCTCTGCAAACCGGTGAGATCCTAGGACTACTTGGACCTAACGGGTCAGGCAAATCGACTCTAATGAAGACGATCGTTGGAATTATCAAAGCCGACGCGGGAAGGATACAAGTGTTTGGGACAGATGTCGCGAGCGACCCAGTTGCGATCAAGGGAATGGTTGGGTTCGTTCCCGAATCTCCACGCCTGTACGAGTTTCTTTCCGCCATCGAATACCTCGACTTCATTGCTGACGTGCACAGGTTAGCCAAGGGGGAGAGGCATGAGCGAATACTCGAGTTTCTTAAAGCACTTGACCTCGAGGGCCGGGAAAACGAGCTTATCCATGGCTACTCACAGGGCATGAAACAGAAACTAGCAATCGCAGCCGCCCTAATGCATCACCCACGCGTCCTGATTCTGGACGAACCGTTGAATGGACTCGACCCTCGATCGGCTCGCATAGTGAAGGACGTGATACACAAATTCAGAGATAACGGCGTACCAACCATCTTCAGCACACACGTGCTGGAGATCGCAGACGCAATGTGCGATCGAATCATAATAATGGATAATGGCAAGATAGTGGCAGAAGGAAGGACTCAGGAGCTCAAGACAAAGGCAGGATCAGAACGGTCCACTCTCGAGGAAATATTCCTCAAACTCACAGGGACCTCAGATACGCGGGACATCGTCGAGGCTCTTGGTAGATGAAGCCGGGTACCGTATGGTCATTATCCACAGTGCTCACTAAGTCACAGCTGAGGGGTTATCAGAGGAACAGGCTTCTAGCAAAATGGTTTGGTAACCGAAAGACTGTAATCATCGCGGACATCCTGCTCGTAGGAATTCTAGGAATAGTAGGGTACTACTTTACTTCGAATCTTCCGCAAGAATTATTGGCTGCAGCTGAACGATTAGAAGTAGAACTGCTGATCGGAATTCCAGCTCTCACAACCTTCCTGATGATTCTTTTCGGAATCCTGAGCGAACTCAGCCAACCTGTCCAATCTACAAGTGCCGATTTAGTAAACTGGTTGCCAATAACACCCGCCGAATATGTTCTCGGGTCCACGCTCTCACTATCATACACGTACTCTTTCCTACTAGCACTCTTCCTCGGTCTTGCAGCTGGGCCTGGATTATACTTTGATCAAGGCATGACTCTGGCCGCGTCTGCAGTTATGGGGGCAATATCCCTCTTCATAGGCTCCTCGGCTGTAGAATTGATTAGGTCTGTGACAAACCGAATATCATCTAGTTTCTACCGGAAGAGTGGGAGATCAGGCATCTTCGCCCGGCTCAGTTTAACAATCATCGCTTTAGTAATCTTCCAGCTATTATTCAGTGGACGAGTGGTAGCCTCATTACTGGGCTACCTTACTCGGACCGTGACTACAGTTTGGTACGTGCCTGTGATGTGGCCGTCGCTCGTTGTTCAAACTCTCGGTGCAGCAACAAACTTCGCCACCCTAGGTTTCGGACTACTCTCCCTTACATTCACGTTAGCGCTTTTCGCATTGGCCGTTGGCTTACGAAAGGCGTACTGGGTACCTGTACCGGTCTCAATAAGGCTCAGCACGCAGCCTTATCAAACATCATTCAACAGATTTCGATTACCAGGCTTAGACGCCGCGGAGTCAGCGATAATTAGGAAGGACATCCGCTCATTAACTCGACGCCGTGAGATGGCCCGTTTCCTCGCAATACCCTTTGTGCTCGCAGCCTCGCTGTGGATTTCGCTTTATCCGTTCGGAGGGTCAAGCGAAGGGTTTGGTCCGTCAGGGCTGGCGTTACTCTACGCTATACCAATTGGAATTTTCTGCGAGGTTCTGTCAATGACAAGTATAGGGCAGGAAGGGTCAGCGATTTGGAACCTGTACGTCGCGCCGTTGAATGCTCGTAAACTCGTGAAAGCTAAAATGTGTCTGACCATCATACTCGGCTTACTCTTCACATTTGGATTATTGCTGGCCATTATTCTCTTGTCGAAGGCAGGAGCAGTTGAGATTATGAGTCTGCTATTATTAGGGTTCGTCGTCGTCATGGAGGAGTCCGCTCTCGGAGTCTACGTCGCCGGTAAGTTTCCGGATTTCAGGGAGACTGTGCGAAGTCGGTACGTCAGCATCTCAGGTTCGCTACTGGGATCGTCACTCGGCTTAGTTGTCGCGTTCCTAACGGCTGCGCCCTTAACCTTTACCGACGCTTTTCAGGCGACGCTTCCACCTGTCCTGATCGTGGTAATATTCGGTCTTCCAGTATTCGCTGTGTTTTGGAGGCTGGCAATTCGCCAAGTCAACGGTCTGCTTGCTGAAATGCGTGTTTAGGCTGTGCGAGAGTGATCAGAATAATTTAAGCTAGTTGTACTGCGTGCATTCTATTCTTCCGGTCAGACCTGAACATGATCACAAACAGCGCGAACGTGATTAGTCCAAGCATATGGGCTAACTCGCAGTCAGAGCAAATAGCATGAATGATCATTACCTGAACGTAATCCAGGTAGATTATTGCTGGTACGCAGAAGGCTCCTATGATTGCACCAATCGTCGAAGCGCTCCTAACCCCTATTCTCCTCAGGACCGCGAGTACAGTTAACAGCGAGAACCATGCCACGGCGAGTAGATGTATAGGCACGCCGTAAAAGTATGAAAACGATGTTTGGAACACTAAAGGACATTGCGTGCCCAGGATGCATGCGGTAAGCGCGTTTGCAGAAATGTACCATTGAAGCAGATGCCAACTCCAAGAGGCGCCGACGATTCCGACTAGAATGGCTAAGAGCGGAATGAACCTCAAAGGTGAATCAACTTTGCCAAGGCGGAGGGGCTTGACGCTAGGTCCCAGCTAAAAACCTGTCTTGGGGTAGTTTCAACATTGAGGTCAGAATGTCAGGTCACTGTGACTTGTTCTGAAGGGTAACCGGATGCGCCGTCTGGGTAGGATTGCGTAATTGTCGAATCCTGAACTTGGCCAGTTCCATCGTAAGCTCTTACCGTGATTGTGGTGGTTCCCGTTGACGTGGGGGTCCACATGTATGCCCATAGAACCCATGAGTAAGGTGAACGGGGAGGTTTCAACGTCGCGGCGTTCCAGGTGTTGCCGCCGTCGAGACTAATCTCGACTTTACTTATCCCCCGGTCGCCTGCAAAAGCTACGCCGGCAATTGGAGTGGAACCGTTCACCTGCGCGTTAGGTGCAGGATAGTAAATGATTGACGTGGTCTTGATTCGAGCGTCGTTTGACCATCCTCTCTCCTGCCAGTATCCTAGGTAGACCTGGTCAGTAACTTCGATCTCAGTTATCCACTTAGCGTTCATCATTCCGTAAATTCCAGGTACTATTGCGCGAACGGGAAATCCATGCTCGGTGGGAAGAGTCACATCATTCATTTTGTATGCTAGAACAGCATTCGGCAGTAGAACATGCTCGATCGGAATTCCGACGCTGTAACCATCACCACACCGGAAGATAACGTACACGGCATTCGGCATAACCCCCGCTTGGTTGAGCAAAGTTGCGAGCGGTATGCCAGTCCAC
>CAZAGP010000273.1:0-9203 GCA_964484575.1 uncultured Candidatus Bathyarchaeia archaeon
CGCACAAAGTGAACACGGCACTTGCCCAGGCTTACTACGCTCAGAAAGAAGGCAAGACAGTGCTCGTCACAGAAACCGGTGCCGGCCAATGGGGCTCGGCATTATCGTATGCCGCGAGCCTCCTCGATCTAACCACGGTTGTCTTTTGGGTTCGAGCCGTCTACAACTGGAAACCCGAACGTAGGATTCTCATGCAGATGTACGGAGCTAAAGTGCACGCGTCACCAAGTAGAATGACTTCGGCCGGAAGCGAGCTCCTCGACCAAGATCCTAATCACCCAGGATCACTAGGAATTGCCGTTTCAGAAGGCTTAGAATATACTGACGGCTCTCCTGACAGAGTGTACTGCCTCGGTTCAGTACTGAACCATGTCCTGATTCACCAATCTGTGATTGGGTTGGAGGCTATCAAGCAGTTCGAGCTAGTTGATGACGCGCCAGATCTTATGGTTGGATGTGTGGGTGGAGGTTCGAACTTTGGCGGAATCGCCCTCCCATTCGTGGGAGAGGTTCTAGCAGGTAAACGGCATTGTGAGTTCTTGGCTGCTCAATCTGAATCGTCACAGAATCTCATTAAAGGTGAGTACAAGTACGATTTCGCCGATCATGCTGAGCAGACTCCTCTACTCATGATGTATACGCTAGGTCATCATGCGGTGATGCCTCCCATAAGGGCTGATGGGCTACGTTACCATGCCGCCGCGCCTATCCTAAGCGCACTCAGGCATAGCGGGCACATCAGGGCGGTAGCTTATCCTACGAATGAAGTTGCAGTTTTCGAGGCAGCTAAGATGTTCTTGCAGAGTGAAGGATGGATAATTGCCGGTGAGTCAGCTCACGCGGTGAGAGCTGCAATCGATGAAGCGAAAGCTGCCGAGGGTAGAGGAGAAGAGAAATGCATTTGTATGAACATCAGTGGGCATGGCTTCATGGACATTGACGCCTACAGATCAGTTCTCAAAATTGAATAAAACCAGCGGTTCCTCTATCAAACGTGCGTTACAAGCATCTAAGACGTCTACCTGGTATGAAAGCGAGCTATGATTGTCTTCTCAGTCTCGCTGAACTTCTTCCACTTGATTGTACCATTTCTTCGACGGGCCGATTTTCGCCCTCATCTTCCATTGGAATGACTTCGGCGCAGCTTCTATGGTCGATTGAAGTTTGTCAATTCGTTCACTTACAACCTTCTTGTCTTCCGTAGTGAGAGGGTACTTGTCAAGGAATTCCTTGATCTTTGGAAGGTTTAAACTGACAGTGTAGTAGAATCCCCATTCATTAGATAGCATCTTTGCAACATAATCGCTGTTGACCTCGTTATTGTCAGTTTTTCCAATCTCGTGCTCACACAGAAGAATAATCGTATCTTGAATGTCCTTTTCGTTCGTTTGAACTATCTGCAGTTTCTGGAGAAGTAAATCCGCCACAGGAACGGTCGGGGAATCTGCTTCGAGCCTGTGTTCATAATCAATTACGTGGCACATTTCGAATTTGCCAAGAAATACATCGATTGCCTTGTTGCCTTGTTTATCGTTGAAGATTTGTCTGTGCCTGCCGGTTGCGCTGGTCATCATCATCGTAACGTAAGGCTCGTAACCTAAGTCCATGAAGAGCTGCTTCGTCAGTGGCCGAAACTTGGCATAAGTGACGAAATCCATATCATGTTTCGGTACTCGTTTGAGCTGTTCGTAGAGGAAATCATGGTTCGGGCAGTGCATTCGGATGGCTGCTCCGCCTAAAATTCTAAGGGGTATTTTTCTTTCGTCAGCAACGGAAATTATTCGACGAATTTCTTTCTCGAAATCCTTGAACGTAGCAAACTCGCTCAAACAATAAATCAACTCGAAATTTGTGTTTCACCAAACGGACTTGTGCTTTCGTTTAGTACGTATGTGTGCTATTAAACTAACGAAAGGCATTTTCGCTATTCTGATAGTTGATGAAAATCGCGGAAGTAGTGTTAACATCCAACTGTAAATCGTTCGCGTCACGTTTGTGTTTCAATGAAGAGTTCAAGGACGAATTGAGAAACAGTTCAAGAGTAAGTGGACCATTTTTGAAGGCAATTGCACCGCGCCAATGTTTCGAATCTTAATTTGACCGAATCAGTAACTATTCGTGTTGTTATCGCGAGGTTATACTAAGTGTCCGTTGAGAAACAGAAAGCTCTGGCGTTGTCGCTCACGGGACGCCTGTTGACTCATCAGAATGTCTCGAATTTTCTTTGGATAATTGTGTTAGCGATTAGTTTCGCACTTTGGGAAGTTGTTGCAAGGTTAGGACTCCTACCAGGATCCAGCTTACCCACATTCTCAAGCGTTCTCGGAGTTTTCTTCATCTCTGTGCAGCAGCCAGTCTTCCTACTGCGTATAGCTCACAGTTTCGTGAACTTGCTATGTGGATTAGTGCTCGCCTTCTCTGTTGCGCTACCAATGGCCTTCATCGCAGGAAGTAAGGGCCCGTTCGATGCTACGATGACACCGCTAGTAATGATCTTCGGAGCGCTTCCGGATCTCTCATTCTTACCCCTATTAGTTCTCTGGTTCGGTGCTGGAGACACTGCATGCGTCATAATGGCTTCCGTCGCCGCGTTCTTCCCTATTTACTTCACAGTGAGAGAGGGAACAAAGAGTATACCTCGAGAACTTTACGACGTCACTACGATCTTCAAGTCTGACCGTCTTTCTACCTTCACGAAGATGGTTCTACCGGCCATATCTCCTCACCTGCTTAGTGGACTAAGGTTAGCGTATGACTTCGACTGGGAGGTAATAATCGCTATTGAAATCGCTACAAAGGTCGCAGGTATAGGCAGCTTCATTGAGGGTAAGGTTAGCTCCGGATCATTAGCGCAAGGATTCGCAGCAATACTGGCCATAGCTCTGTTAGCAGTTGCAGTTGACAAGAGCTTCTTCGGAACGCTTGAATCATGGTCAAAGAGGTGGTCGTAGTGAAGAAGCATCTAGAACTTGACAATGTGACCAAATACTATGCCGGGCAGCAGAAGCAGCTTCACGCTTTGCATGAGATCAGTTTTGATATAGATCATGGCGAATTTGTCACCATCGTTGGACCTAGCGGATGCGGAAAATCCACATTACTAAAAATCATTGCAGGGCTTGATTCTCCGACCTCGGGGGAAGTTCGAGTACGCGGCAGTCCAGTACGTGGACCTCACTCAAAGATCAGTATGGTATTCCAATCATTCGGCCTATTCCCGTGGAGAACTGTACTCGAAAATGTCGAGTACGGCTTGGAAATGCGCAGCGTGCCAAAAGATGAACGGCGGAATATTGCTAGGCAGCATCTGGAGATGGTTGGGGTGGGCGGCTACGAACACATGTACCCTAAGCAACTATCGGGTGGGATGAAGCAAAGAGTTGGAATCGCTCGAGCGCTCGCCATTGATCCGGAGGTCGTGCTTATGGATGAGGCTTTCAGTGCCATTGACGAAGTGACCGCGGAGGTTCTTCGCGAGGAAGTTGCGTCGATTCATAAGGATACTGGGAAGACGTTCGTCCTAGTCACGCATAATTTGCCGGAGGCCATCGAGCTTGCTGACAAGGTAGTTGTATTATCATCGCGACCCGCCAAGGTGAAACGGATCTTTCCTGTCAGCCTCAACCGGCCGCGTGATCGCGCTCACGAAGTCTTCATACATATGCACCGGGACATACTTCACTTGCTGAAAGAGGAACTTGAAAATTCCCTATTACGCCACAAATTGAGAGACGTCAAGGAGCTTAGTGACCTTCACGACATGGAAGACCACGGAAAGTCCTGAATCATCTTAAGCTATGTCCGCACTTCGGACAGAACTTCGCATGTCCAGGTGCGGAAGCTCCACAGCCTGGACAGACTAACGACGCTTGAACCGCGGGTGGAGAAATGGTGTGAGTTCCCTTATCCTCGGACGGAAGCTCAATCTCTTTTTTGAGCAGCACTACATCTTTGACTGTTGCAACATCTTCCCACGCGATTTCGATTTCGGACTGGTTCCTGGTTGTAACAAGAAATGCCAACGCTCTTTCCTGGAAATCAGCTGAAATATCCTTAACGTTGCCGACTAACATGCCTTTGCTGTCAATGACCTGCATGCCTGAAAAGTGTTGAGCAGGGACAAACTTCAACTTCTTTGACAAGTTTGATTCCTTAATTCAGCAGACCGCCGTATGCGAATAAATCTTCTTTGGAGCCAGGGGGGAGAGAGTGGGTAATCTTGACATTAATCGATGACTGGAATGCGTACAGTCAGACTGTTGGGAATCTCGAAAGACACGTGATTGCATGGAAAATCACATGATTGATGAGGGATTGGGTTATTAGATGCGGTGTCCATGACGAGTCATGAAAATGAACTGTGAGAGATGACAAAGGGATGAATAGTATCCATAAGCCGATGAGTCGTCAATGGCATGGCGGCATTCTCTCTTATGCCGCAATCTTACTCATCGAGATGAAGAAGTAGAGAGGACTAAATTAGGGAAAAGCACGGAATGAGCGCGGAAACGCGACCATTCCTCTGCCCTGTTTTTTGCGAGCATCTCCACGCATTGTCGCATCTGACCTTCGTCTATGCGTCAAGTGGGGATTTTAGTTGAGTCGAGTTGAAGTGGAATGAATTATGGAGGCAACGCAAAAGGTCGCTAGTGTCTCATGCAGAAAGGCGAGTGACTATTTTCAGTCGGGTCCATGGTCGAGACGCGGCTTATTTGATCTTAACCATGAAAGATTAAATCCGATTTAGATTCGGACTAGCATCTTTACGCGATAAGGTCACCAACCATCATAACGCACACTAGCATGGTGGATAGCCGAGCGTCAAATGCTATTCAAAACGACAATGACGGGTTTGGCCCTATTAATCATCGGCGTACTCCTGTTAACTTTTGCAGGACAATACATCACCATGACCGTTCAAAGCGTGCAACGCACTGACGTCGAACCACACGCTGAATTTCTCGTAGGTGATATGGAACAAA
Source organism: uncultured Candidatus Bathyarchaeia archaeon (assembly GCA_964484575.1). Taxonomy (GTDB): domain Archaea; phylum Thermoproteota; class Bathyarchaeia; order 40CM-2-53-6; family 40CM-2-53-6; genus FEN-987. The sequence continues at coordinate 4,983 of CAZAGP010000273.1, forward strand.
GATCTTACACTCTTCCTGCTGGTGTAACCGTCTTTGGAACAGTAATGGCGACGCAAGCTCCTAGCAACCAATCAGGGGATATCCGTTTCATGGTATTTGACGATCAAAATTACCAGAAGTGGAGTACGGGAGGTCAAGCTAACTCTGTTTACTCCACTGAGAAGGAGGGGCAGTTCAACTACACTTTCAACTCGCCCGCAGCCGTCCTATATCATTTCGTGTTCGATAATCGGGCATCACTATTCAAGAAGTATGTCGTGTTCTCGCTGGCTTACAACGAAATTGTAACAAGCCAAGTTCCTGATCCACGTACACAGTACATCGCTTATGCAATGATCGTGATTGGCGCGTTACTCCTTGTAGTAGGGTTAGGCATGAAGCCGAAGCCTAGATGGTCAGATTAGTTGAAACCTCTAAATATGCACGTTGACCTAGCGAGATTGAACGGCGAATGAGTGGTCTAACGAAGAAGATAATCTACGTTGACAAGATACTGTCGCCAATCCTAAGTGTAAATGAGGGCTCGCTTGTTAGCTACTCGGATATCTCAAAAGGCATTCATAGATACATCAAGGAAAGAGATCTCAAGAGACCTCCTGCACAAGCTGAAGCCACCACCACGGCGGCGACCAGTCGTACCCAGCCGGTGTCGGCCCCTTCTGCAGAAAAAGCCGTCGAGACGGCAGCGTGCAAGGACTGTGGAGAAGCAATACCCGCCGGCGCAGTATTCTGCGACATGTGTGGAGTCAAACAGTAGACCAAGCTACGTCGAAGCAGCGTATGTTGCGCTTAAGGTAGACCTCTTCCTGCCCATTTTAAATACACTCATGCAACGGCTACCATACTTTTAACCCTCTGAAACGAGTGAAGCTTATGCCTTCTGACAAGATCGGAATCGTCGGCTACGGAGTGTACGTTCCTCTCCAGCGCATTAAGAGCGAGCAGATAGTCAGAGCTAGGGAGAGGCGACGAAAAGATCTCCCCGACTTCCTCGCCAAGGTGAGAGACGGGCTGCTACTTAGAGAGAAATCAGTGGCCTCACTGTCAGAGGACTCCATCACTATGGCTACGGAAGCAGCATTGAACGCCGTGGATATGGCGGGCGTGAAATTAGGCGAGATTGGAACCGTGGCCGTTGGGTCAGAATCGAAACCTTACGCGGTCGGAACGATAGCCCGTCACGTCGCATCATTCCTTGGCCTCGGAAACCAAGTGTACGTCGCCGACCTTGAAGGAGCATGCAACTCGGGCATGCAATCATCGGCTTTCGTTGAAAGCCACGTCATCAGTGGACGGATACGTTACGGTTTAGCGATTGGAACCGACGTCGCCCAAGCCCCGGTGGGCGATCCGTTGGAATACGCATGCGGGTCCGGCGCCGGCGCTTTCCTGCTCGGCAGAGGTGATCCAGTCGCAACAATCGTTGATACCGCGGCATACTCTAGTCTCACACTTGACTTCTGGAGGCGCGACGGCGCGATGGTTCCAAGCCATTTTGGGAGAACAACCGTTGAGGCATACATCAAGCATGTAATCGGTGCCATCGAGAACCTCCTGCTAAAGCATCCGGACCTGTCGCTTATGGATTTTGACTACTTGACCTTCCATCAGCCATCCGGCTACATGCCGATGAAGACGTGCAGAACGCTTACGCAGGAGAACATAGAGATTCTTGATAACCCGGAACTGGAGAGGAGGATTCGGTTGACTCCACAGTTCATCGAGGAGAGAGTGAAACCTTGGCTCCGAGTCTTGGATACTGGGAACACGTACGCAGCCTCCACGCTCATCTCCACAAGCGACATATTGGACCACGCGAAACCAGACCAGAATATACTCGCAGTCTCATACGGATCAGGCGCCTACACCATAGCCACTTGGCTTCACGTGGAAGACGCCATCCTGAAAGGTCGCGGAAAGACACCCACCGTAAGAAACTACCTGACGCGGAGACGCGACTTGGACATTATTGCATATGATAAATTGATGAAACTCAAGAACGGGTCCGTCCGACAGAAGCTTGCGGCCCCACGAATCGTGGGCGAAATCGAACCATACAACGGTAAGATGGTCACGTTCACGTTGTGTAGGGAATGCGAACGGGTCTTCTACCCACCCAGGAATAGGTGTCTTGAGTTCGATTGCAAAGGCCCCGTGGAACAGCATACGATCCCCAGAAACGCCCGATTACTCTCTGCGAAGAAGCTCACGTTACGCGACCGACTAATCTCAAACTATGACATACTAAAACGCGGTAAGATACTAGTCGTGGACGCTAAGATTAACGAACTGAAACCTGGAACTGAACTCGAGTGCGTTATTCGGAAGATAGACAGCGAAGGGCGCTCGGGCCTAATCCTATACGGCCCAGCATATCGACCCTCGTTCAGGTCCAAGATTGTGAGGAAAGAATCGCAAACAGCAACTGTTCTAGCTAGTTAAGATCTCAGTACACGGCGAGCGCATCGGGCTTATTCGAGAGACCAGCTAGCCTCTGACACAGTTCAGGAATGTTCAGCGAACTTCCAACTTGTTCTGATTTGTTCAACTTTATCCAAGGTCTAGTTTACACGTGATTTTGGACGTAAAGAGTAGATTTAATCGGACCGAACATGGCTGAACATCACCGAACATTGTACAAAGTACCCGAACATCGTTGAACGATCTTTCGCTCATTCCCTGCCCATATGGTATCCATTAGGACGATTTTCTGCCTCTTTTGGCTGTGAAACGCCCAATTCTGAGCACAATTCAATGCTTTCGTTCTATACCGCGAATGGGCAGATCGTGAGCTTGGAGTGGGCATTGAGTGAGCATTGTGGGCAGAAGCCAGCCTCAGATGAGCACCGCGAACTCTATCGCTCCTTAGCTATGCGTCGAACGTCTTCAGAATCCTTTGATATAAGGAGCGTCAGGTCGTAGCAGAGGAGGGCACAGGTCATCTGCGGCATAGCCGGATTCGTCGGCCTCGATGATGAAGCTCTCCTCAAGAGCATGATACGCGTTATTAAGCACCGAGGGCCAGATGACACCGGTTTCTACTATGACGGCCAGGTTGGCCTGGCGAACGCCCGGCTAAGCATCATAGACCTTGAAGGCGGTCATCAACCTCAGCAGAACGAGGAAGGCACAGTTCATGTCACTTACAACGGTGAAATTTACAATTTTCAAATTCTCCGAGCAGAACTCGAGAAGACAGGACACAAATTCACAACCAAGTCCGACACGGAAGTCATCGTTCACGGCTACGAACAGTTCGGGGACGCTTACCTTCAAAAGCTGAACGGCATGTTCGCAATAGCCATCTGGGATTCAGTTCGAAAGAAGCTTCTTCTCGCCCGAGACAGGATGGGAATCAAACCATTATACTACGCAATCCAGGACGAGCGAATCCTCTTCGCCTCAGAGATCAAAGCACTCCTGCAGGCGAACCTGAACCGGACAGTTGACTATAACGCGCTCTACTCTATCCTCAACGTCGGATATATTTCCGGGGAACGTACGCTGTTCGAAGGAATCAAGAAGCTTCCACCCTCAAGCATCCTAACCTTTAGGCAAGGCGAGGGCGAAGTCTCAGCGTACTGGCAGATTCCACCCCTAACAAATGATGTAGATGAGAACCGAGCGATAAGTGACCTACGCGGCGCACTTCAAGATAGCATGCGAGACCAAATGGTTGCCGACGTCCCGGTCGGATGCTTCCTCTCCGGCGGCCTCGACACTAGCGCCGTAGTCGCGTTCGCATCAAGAGCTGTAACGCAACCACTGAAAACGTTCTGCATGGGATTTGGGGAGGAAACGGATGAACTTCAGGACGCGCGCCTCATTGCTGAGCATTTCGGCACAGACCACCATGAACTGATCGTTGACAGTTCACAGGGAATGAGACTTTATCCGAGAATGATTTGGCACATGGAGGCCCCCAAATACAATCTGTACACATGGTTCGTCTGCGAACTCGTGCGGAAGTATGTTACAGTCTGCCTAAGCGGAAATGGCGGGGACGAAATCTTCGGAGGATACGTCGCACGATATCAACACGCCCTAAGAGTGGACAGCCTCAACCGTAACCCGCTATCGACCGTCCTGCGCGCAGTCCCTTCCCCTGCGAGATTATTGTCAGACACGAGAATGCAAAACAGGTTCCGAATATTACAAGCGTTAGAAGATCAGAAACGCGAATATCTGATTTTAGCTGGAAGCATGCCGCAATCTTTCAAC
>CAZAGP010000274.1:0-3584 GCA_964484575.1 uncultured Candidatus Bathyarchaeia archaeon
CTTCATTCTGTGAGTAAGCGACAGAAGATACGTAACCTTTGTTGATTAGCAGGCATAATGACGGTGCCTTGCCATGATATCGTAATCCACCGGCGTGAATAGGTGGGGGTTCATATTTATGACCGATCGTGTACATCTTCAGTAGTGGAGTCATTTCAGCTGTATCGCCGAAATCGTACGTGTATACCCCTCTAGTGGTCGATGGAACTGCCTTGGACTCATTCGCAACGAATTCAGTACTGGATTTACCTTTCAATTTATCAGCTATGAATGGGTAGGAGAAACCGGCAAAGTTGGACCCGCCTCCAATGCAGCCACAGATAACGTCAGGTTGAACGCCGATCATTTCGAATTGTTTCTTTGCTTCCTGTCCAATGATAGTTTGGTGCAGGAGCACATGATTAAGCACTGACCCTAAACAATATCTAGTGTTCTCATGCGCCAGGCAATCTTCGAGTGCTTCGCTGATAGCTATACCTAATGATCCGGTGTTGTTTGGATCTGCTTCTAGAATGCTCCGCCCGAACTTTGTCTTCTTACTGGGCGAGGCAACGACGTCTGCGCCCATTGTTTCCATCATTACCCTGCGCCCAGGCTTTTGATCATAACTTGCCCGAACCATGTAAACGCTGCAGCTTAATCCAAAAAGGGCCGCCGCCATTGCCAGAGCAGAGCCCCACTGACCCGCTCCTGTCTCAGTTACAATGCGTTCGCTGCCCTGTGCCATGTTATAGTACGCTTGAGCAATTGCCGAGTTCGGTTTGTGACTTCCAGTCGGATTTACGTATTCACACTTGTAGTATATTTCAGCGGGTGTGTTAAGGTACTTCTCCAGTCGCTTTGCCCTAAGTAGAGGTGTAGGGCGCGGCAAGCTAACGTATGCGTCGTAGACCTCATCAGGAATCTTGATGAAGCGTTCGGTAGAGACTTCTTGCGTGATAAGTTCTTTCGCGAATATTCTCATCAAAGGCTCGGGTGATATGGGTTTGAGTGTTCGAGGATCGAGCGGAGGAGGCACCTGCTCGGGAAGATCGGCAAGAATATTGTACCAGTGAGTTGGCATCTCATCTTGTGAGAGGTAGACGGCGCGTTCCTTGTCCGTTAATTGTGGTTTAACCATGTTGTCACGCCTGATGTGCGAGCCTGCGAACGTTAAGGGAGCATTTAAGACTTTGTTGTACATTTTTGTGCGTTAGACTTGATTTGTGGCGACAGATCTCTGATAAGCTCCGAGAGTATCCAGGCAGACAAAGAGTTGCTAGGGCCCTAGTTGAGCTTGGTCTGAGTATCAAGGATGGGGCAATATACTGTGGCGGCATTGAATTATCTGATGTGAAAATCGCTAGGTATCTTGGTGTGGATCGGAGAACGGTTCGAGAGACTGCTTTGCTGATTTTTTCTGACCCAGTTCTCAAATCAGTATTTGAGAAGACTCGACCTGCAGGTCCCTTCTTGGGTGATGTTGCGCGTTTTCTTGGCTACAGTGTTATCGAAATTTATGCCGATCCGCATGTAGTGGGAATTGTTGCGCAGGCTGCTGCATTGATTTCGCAGGAGAATATTGCCATTAGACAGGCAGTTGCGGATGATCCGGATTTAACGCCAGATCCGAAGCTGACTTTGGTCGTCGAGAAGCAACCTAGTGGAGTTGTCCTTCAAAGATTGCTTAAGATTCCGGGAGTTACCAAAATCTCCACGTATTGACTCTTTGCTCCAGTCGTTGGACAGATTATTTTTGCTGCTGGTTCTTGTTCACTATTCTCCAGAGTTCTTCCTCGAGCGTGCCGCCCATTTGAGGTTTTTCGATGAACCTGCCTATTTCTTTCCACGACTTGTCGTGCACTATAATCGTTGGAATCCGTAGTATGTTCATCTCGTCAGCAATGTCACGATTTTCATCGAAGTCTATGACTTTAATGTTGATTGCGGCATTGTTCGCGGCTGCGAAGACTTTCATTAGGTTAGGTAGCTGGGCTCTGCATTCCGCGTTCCATTCCGTAGCGAACACTACGAGGAAGTATCGGTCGGTCACAGCCGAAAAGTTTTGGATTACCTCTGTCTTAGGCTGGTATTCTTGCACTCTTCTCTTGATTGTTTGTTTCACGGTAGGGTTCTTAATGGAATTAACATAATCCCACAAATTCGGATGTGGTCCAATTACGTTTCTTAGCAGTGACATAGATCTACCTACGTGCATTCATTTAGAAAACGAAGATTGGCAGCGTCATGTGGGCTGCATGTGCTCCCTGAAATGTTATCATATTCCCATCATGAAACGAATATTAGCGTTTTGATTCAGTCATTCTTAAGAGAAATGTCTCATTTAGTCGAACGAAAAACTTTCGTCGCTTTGAAAACGAGCGTATTTTCGTCCGTTTTCTCAGTAATGCCGTAAATTTCCAACTCGCTCCCGACATCTTCGAACACCGCCTTGTCATCAAAACTAACGTTATCATATAACACGTTGATTACACCGGTCCCGTCATCTATTTCGATTTCATGATTCTGGATCTTGACGACTTGACCTTTTATCCACGTCGCTAATCCGGCTTCCAGGCTGATTATTTTACGTATGTCTTCCCATGCAGGCTTCTCAACGTTGTTTGGTAATATGCTGAGCTTGGTGAGTGGAATAGAACTTAGTTCCATTTGACCATTCAATCCTGTGCGTATTCGTGCACCGGTTACGCGTACTCTGCAATTGGGCATTAGCCTAGTTGCGAGGTTAGCATGATCTCGCCAAAGAGTAATTCGAATTGATCCAGCTTCTTCCTTGAGTGTGAGGGAAGTGACGTTAATGTTCTCACCCTTCTCCGTCGATACTTGCCGAACTACTGGTTGATCAATCACTCTACCCTCGACTGTGACTAAGCCCTTAACATTCGCTAATGAGTCAATTCTTGTTGGTTGAGTCAACTTCTGGGGAATATCGACCTTTTCGAGTTGACCTGCTGCGCCAATGTTCAACTGAATTTCTCCGAATCTATCTCGAACATTGGCTCCGTGCAAGCGGAGTGAATCGCCTTCACGAAGAGCCCTTACCGAGTCGACCTTATCATCCCATAAGGTTAAGGTGATCACGCCAGTATCGTCGCCGACAAGTATTGACGAAACTCTTAGCGTTTCGCCGGTGGGCCTCTTGATTTCTCGAATTTCGCCCTTCGAGATTACCGCTACGATCAAGTCGGCGAACGAGCTTTGTGTTGTCAGGCTTGCGATCTTAGTCGTCAGTTCTTTCAGGGGCATCTTGAAATTGTCCGGTGTTTGATGAAGTAGGGAGACTTGGCTTCCAGATTCGACATGCAACTCTGCTTTTGCATTTTGATTTAATCTTATCCGCGCGTTTATAATCTGCAGAATGTCTCCCTTCTTGATATCGCGCAGCTCGTCTGCTCTTTCGTTCCAAGCAACGAGCGTAATGCGACCGGATTGATCTCCTAGGATAGTGTTGAAGACAGTTCCCGCACGGTCGTTCTTGGTGAAGGAATGGCGACGAGGCTCTGCTTGAACTACTCCCACTACGTTCACGTGATTTGATTCTTTTGGAATTTCGTTTATGGGAATGAACATCTCCCGGAATTCGG
>CAZAGP010000275.1:0-2884 GCA_964484575.1 uncultured Candidatus Bathyarchaeia archaeon
TTTCGACCCAAGATATTTCTTCGGAAACGAGACTGTTGATCTGGCGGAGAGGATGGCTAAGCTAGGGCTTTCCGCGTACACATGCCCTAAGGCAGTTGTGCGGCATGAGTTGCGAGGGACTGTGACTTCGTCAAAGCAAAATAACATGATCGCCGCGATCATAGTCAGAAACTCTTTGATTCATACTATGCGTAACCAGAGTTCGTCAATGTTTCTTCGAACGCTAATCGTTGGCATAATCTTCAGAAACATTCTCGGTAGGCTTATCACGAGATACAATACTCGGGCCGGCGTGATCTACTTGAAGGGTCTTGCGATGTTTGTGCTACAACTCGGGATATTTGTCAAGAGTCCTTACTCTGATCAATTCTCCGATTCGCGAAAGCGCAGTCGTCCGGGACGAATTGCAAGTGAATACCCTGCCGTCCGAGCAGACGGCCACTGCAATACTCCTGACAATTTTTATTCTCACTTTACGCTACCGACAACGAAACATTCAGTTCGAGTTCAAACTTAGGGTGAAGTCGCCTGCTTAGAGTTGATGCGTGTATATGGACCAAGAATGGTGGTAACACGCTTGATAAATGTCTGGACCGCTTCAACACCGTCATTCCTAGCGAGGCGATTAACCAGAAGATTATGATTGATGATCACAGTACAGATGCATCACGGCTCGTCGGTGAAGCACATGGTTGGAAAGTCTTCACAAATACTGGAAACGGCATTGCAGATGCCGCGAATCAAGCGCTCTCTATGGTTTCGACTGACTTCTTCATGACAATAGAACAGGATATTCTGCTTGCTAGGAACTGGTTCAGATCGATGTCGCGGTCAATTCTTGCTGACGCAAAGGTGGCCAGTGTTCAAGGCATAAGGCATCCAACCAGCTCAACATTATACGCCATCTATCACGATATGGATATTGAAACTCATAGCATTGACAATAACATCTTTCGAACTGAACTGATCAGAGAAATAGGGGGATTCCCTAAGAAATGCATCTTATGCACAGATAGCTGGCTAAAGTTGAACGTTGAAGCCGCTGGGTACAAGTGGATTATTAAACCAAATGTTGTTTCAGGCCACGTTAGAAACGGTGTTAGAAATGAGTTGAAACACAAATATTGGCAGGCCAAGACTTGCCATTGTGAGATTCGGAGACTCTCAACACACGGAGAGTTACACAATCTCCTGTATAGCCCCGCTTCTGGCGTTAGGCTCGCGGTGCGGTTCGGAAGTCCAATAGCTCTTTTCGCATATCCTACTCTTCAAATGCTCTTGTTTTGCGCTTGGTTAACGAACCCGACTTTGAGAGCGTGAATTATACGAATTTGCAAACAGCGAACGAAGCCGATAGAAGTTTGATGATATCTGAATGATAGGGACATTAAGAATCCGACGGAGTGCGAAGAGGCGTATTCCGATCTTCTATCTAGAAGGCAGTGTGATCCTTGACCAGGAGTGGTATCCGCATCAACTCGCGAGGATGGCAGGGACCTTGATGGAAGCGAGGAAGTGGAAAATCACGCCTGACAGGTCCTTACTCGAGCATAAGCAATTTGGGTTAGTGCTTCTTCCCGAGCATGCCTATCTAATGGCTCACGAATGGTCTACTTGGCAGCGGACATATACACCTGTCTCCATAGTTGGCAAGAGCGTTCTTGACGTGGGAGCGGGTTGTGGAGAAACCGCCTACTTCTACTTTAGAAAGGGTGCTCGGAAAGTGATTTGCGTAGAGCCCAACATGAACGCGGTCGAATGTCTGAAGAGGAATGCTGCACGGCACTCTTGGAATGTCGAAATCGTCCCTGAACCATTCAAGCTAGAAATCTTGGACGAATATCAATTTGACTTCATGAAAATGGATGGGGAGGGATGTGAAAGGGAACTTCTCCGACTCGATGAACTGCCTTGCACTGCGATTGTCGAGTCACATTCGCCAGAACTCACTGAGATACTAACGGACCAATTTAAGGCAAAAATCTTGGCAACTTTGTCTCCTAAAGTTTCGTTGCTGCTAATTGGTAATCGGAACTCGTGATACAGTGTTCAAGAGCTGATCCTGTAGAGCTGTACTTTCGGCGTTTTTAGGAATTTCCTGTATTGATTCAAGAGTATCAGAGGAACAATTGCTCTAATTCTATCCTTCCACGTTCTCCCTGGCATCTGGGGTTTGATGTACACGATCTGTGGTAACGGGGGATCTCTCCACTGGCTTCTCCAATTCTCCAATCGCTTGGTAAGGTTATTGATGACAGTTACTGGAATTTTCCCTTTGAATCCTATTCCGACAACAGTGTGAGGAAAATCACTATCTCCAGCGAAATCGACAACGAACGAATCAAAGGGCTTTAGCAGGCTTCTAAAGGCGTCGGGAGTAAAACGCCAAAAATCGTGAGGATGGTCGTGAATGGGGCAATTCATGACTGAACTTAGTATAAGGATTCCGTTAGCTCCAAGGACGCGATGAACCTCTTCGATCGCCTTCCTAGGGAATTCTACGTGCTCCAGTGTGTCCAGGAGGAGAACAGTGTTAACGGAATCTGAGGGAAGATCAATATGGTGTAAATCCAGAATTCTATCTACTCCCACACCGTTTCGCATATCGGCGCCAACATAACGTTTACCCGGAAACAGAGGCCGAAGATCGGCGAAGCCTTCTTGGCCCGGTACTTGAAGCGCGCCAAACTCGTAGATGGGTTCAGAAATAGGTAGAGTCTCGGCGCAGATTGACACAAAATGCTTGATCAGTTCGCGCACGATGACTTCAAACTCGCTTTGCCCTGTTTTCCTTCGTTTTTAACTTTTAACTTTGCTCTATCCCCTCACCAGCACTGTTACAGTATTCGAAAACCGGGCCGTGTCTCAATGAGAAATCTTAGCT
>CAZAGP010000276.1:0-3950 GCA_964484575.1 uncultured Candidatus Bathyarchaeia archaeon
CTGAAGGCAAGCGACGTCGTAATCGACGTAGGCTGTGGAACGGGCAGTATCACCGTTGAAGCCGCAAGGCAAGTGTCACCAGGCGGGGTAGTCTACGCTATCGACAGAGATAGGAAAGCGATCACCCTAACAGAAAGAAATCTCTCAAAGTTTAACGTAAGAGATTCAGTTCATTTAGTAAATCGCGAAGCAACTCAAGCACTCGGGAAGTTGCCAGCAGTTGACGCCATACTGATCGGTTCCGGCGGAACAAACCTGGCCAAGATAATTCAATTATCTTTCAAGAAGTTGAAGCCTACAGGTCGCATCGTGATAAACGCGATTCTACTCGAGACAGCATCTACCGCACTGAATGAGTTGAGTAGGCTTCATTTCAAAGATGTTGAAGTCATACAAGTCACGATTGCTAAGAGTAGAAAAATTCGTCAAGGAACAATGATGATCGCAAGAAATCCGATCATGATAATATCAGGCGTAAAGCCAGGAAGACGAGAATGAAAGAGGGTAAGGTAGTCGGCGTTGGCGTTGGACCTGGAGACCCGGACCTTCTCACAGTAAAAGCAATCAGAATCATACAGGACGCCGACGTCGTATGTGCTCCAACTCCGAATTCAAGCGGGCATAGCCTCGCCCTAGGCATCATAAAGCAAGTTCTGGCTGGGAGGAGATCGGCTCCGGAATTAGTCACGTTAGTCTTCCCCATGACCAAGGACGAAGCTGTGCTTGAGCAAGCGTGGGCTGCAAACGCGGAAACAATTGCCAAATATGCCCACGAAGGGAAATTGGTCGCGTATGTTGCTATCGGAGACCCGAGTCTGTACAGTACGTTCACGTACATACAACGGGAATTGAACATCAACTATCCTGAGATTACGGTGGAAGTAATCCCGGGCGTTACGTCCCTCTCAGCCTGCGCTGCAAAGGCAGGTATGCCGCTCGCATCGGGGGATGAGATACTACTGATTACGCCAAGAGCCGACTTAGAACTCTTGAAAGAGCAAAGCCGCCTAGTCGATTGTATCGTCTGTATGAAAGGGGTCAAAAACCTTCCGGAGACAATTAAGCTCCTTAGGACGTTTTCAGGATTCTCCGACAAATCCCAGATCCTGATCGCCGACAGATGTTCTCTGCCGGACGAGGACTTATGGAAGGGAGAGATGAGTGAGGTCCTCCAGTTGAAACTGAAAAAAGATTACTTCGCCACCATGATAGTCAGGCGTGCACAAAGCGATGCGTAAGATGAAGACGGTATACTTCGTCGGAGCTGGACCAGGCGACCCAGAACTCCTAACGCTAAAGGGTCAAAAGTTGATGAAACACGCCGACGTTATAATCTACACGGGATCACTGATTAATCCATCAATACTGAAGTACGCCAAGTCAAACGCTCGGAGATACAATAGCGCCACAATGCACCATGATCAAATCGTCAACTTGATTGCATACAGCGTCAAGCAGGGAAAACGCGTCGTGAGACTTTGCAGCGGAGACCCAAGCATCTATGGAGCAACTCAAGAACAGATCGATGCGTTAGGATTGCAAGAAATTAACTGCGAAGTGATCCCCGGAGTGAGCTCCTTTCTAGCGGCAGCCGCTAGCCTACGACGAGAGTTAACACTGCCCGGGATCTCTCAAACTGTGATAATCACTCGGCCTGGAGGTAGGACTCCTATGCTGAAATCAGAAAGTGTCAGGAGATTAGCGAAGCATAGCTCTACCATGGTCATATTCCTAGGAGTCGAACAGATTCGAAAATTATGTACTCAGCTAACAAAAGGGGGATATCCGAAGAAAACGCCGGTTGCCGTTCTTTACAAGGTCACCTGGCCTGAGGAGACCGTAATCAGAGGAACTATAGACACTATATCCCGGAAAGTGAAACGGTCAAGAATTTCCAAGATGGCAATCGTAATTGTTGGCAGAATTCTGTCTGAACGAGAATACAGTCGTTCGAAACTGTATGACCCTCTGTTCACGCACGCTCACAGGAAAGGGCTTGAAAATCATTGTTCGAGAGAGGCATCGCAATAGTCACGCTTACGAAATGGGGGGCAGCAACCTCCCGAAGAATCGCGCAATCTTTGGAGAAAGCTGAAATCAAACACACCATTTACACCTCGGAATCCCTGCGCTCAGATGATACCACATCATTTAACGAAAACTTGAGTGAACTATTCATGAAGTTGTTCAACGCGTTCGATGCGATAATTGCAGTCATGGCGATGGGGATCGTGGTTAGAAGTATAGCCCCATTGATTGCTAACAAGACAACTGACCCAGCAGTGGTTGTTGTTGACGACCTCGGCAAATATTCGATAAGTCTCTTATCAGGCCATTTCCGCGGAGCAAACCGCCTTGCGAAGATCGTGGCCGAAGAGATTGGGGCAATACCAGTCGTTACAACGGCGACAGAACTTCTTGGAAAGAAATCGGTCGAAGAAATCGCTGAAGAGCACAACCTAAAGATAGTGAACATGGAATCTCTTACGGCAGTGAACTCTGCCATAGTCAATGAACGGAGAATCCTGTTCGCCACGATCGGTACTGCTTGCCCGGAAATTGGGGTTGGATCTCCCAAGTCCAACCTTGTCTCGAGCATCGATCAACTTCAAGAGATTATGCAAAACTATGACGCGGGCATAGCCATCGCACAAAACGCGCTTTCACTTGGAGTCTTAACCAAATCCGTAACCCTCCTTATTCCCAAGACTGGTAAATCCGAAGTTGAATGATGAGTGAAAACGATCCGAAAGACAACAGAAAGAGTCCGACGCCGTAGAGGAAAAGTGACTATTGTCGGCATCGGTCCCGGCAGCGTAGATCACATGACGAACACGGCTATTCATGAACTCCGCACCGCCGATTCAATAGTTGGTTTTGGATTTTACATCGACCAAGTGCGAAACATAATCCGACCAACCTCGAAAATCTACACTTCCAGTATGGGTCATGAAATCGACCGCGCCTCACTAGCATTGAAATTGGCGTCGGAAGGAAAGAAAGTGGCCGTAGTTAGTGGTGGAGACCCAGGAGTCTACGGCATGGCGGGTCCAATCATTGAAACTGCGAACAAGCTACGAATGAATGTTGACATCGGTGTCATCCCAGGAGTAACGGCTGCTACGGCTTCAGCGGCTAGTCTAGGCGCTCCGTTGATGACTGACTTCGCCGTGATTAGCCTTAGCGATTTGCTTGTTCCGCTTAACAGAATCTTAGAACGAGTGAAGACCGCACTGAAAGGGGACTTTGTGCTAGTTCTCTACAACCCTCAAAGTCGAGCAAGAAAAGAACCATTAGAGCGAGTTCACAAGATTATGATGAAGTATAGAGCTCCAACAACTCCCGTAGGTATTGTGACAGCATACGCGCGAAAAGGAGAAAGAACGGTCGTCACAACATTAGAGCGATTGTTGGACCATGATATAGGTATGGAGAGCACGATAGTGGTGGGAAACTCGTCGACGAGAATGTTCGGTGAAAAAATGCTAACTCCTAGAGGATACTTCAAGTCCAGCTGACGCGTTGCCGCGTTGCTCCTGAGGTCTATTAATCTTGTACTAGCAACCGATAAGGTCGAGAATTCGATTGACTTCTAGGTTTTCTTCTACAGCGGATACAATTTGCTTCAAGCCCTTCTCCCACACCTGTTCAATGGAGCCTTCCCCTGCGTGTACCGATATCCGGTTCTTAGTAGCCAGATAGGTGACGATGCTCTCCCGGAACGGAGGCTCATCAAAGATTCCGTGAAGATACGTTCCCACTACGAGTCCGCTCTGATCCACCGCACCGTCCAAACTTGAGACAGTCTTACCGCTCCTTCGAATTACTTTGAAGGCGGGTTCGACTCCGGGTCCAAGAATCGTTTTCCCCATGTGAATCTCGTAGCCTCTCATCTCTCGGCCTCGACAGTTCTCTAGAATTACCCCTTTTCCAATTGAAACTGCAGAAAC
>CAZAGP010000277.1:0-5847 GCA_964484575.1 uncultured Candidatus Bathyarchaeia archaeon
CATTACCTCAATCAACAGCTTCAACCAAGCGGTCACTATAACGACGTCAGGGGCACCATCAAGCGTTGTTGTGCTTACACCCCCGACCGGGCAGCCTGGGACTGCAATCACCGTTAGCCTTCAGGCCGGCTCAAACGCGCAATTAGGATCATTCCCGTTAACCATTTCCGGCTCATTTCCCCTACCTAACGCGGTTGTAACGCGGACCGCAAGGATGATTGTCACGGTTACCGACTTCAACCTAACTGTCCAACCCACATCACTATCGGTTCAAGTCGGTTCCCTGGGTGAGTTTACGGTTAACGTGAGCACGGACGAAGGTTTCGAAGCCCCGATGACCCTGACGGTAACTGGTATCCCGCAGGGTGCAAAGATGCTTCTCCTTCCTACTAATGGATCCACACTACTTACGGTACCGGGAACCGTATCTCTAGCCATTCAAATGGTGGGTGTTAAGCAAGGCACATATACGATCACTCTCACTGTCAAAGCGTCTCTTCATGCGGGTGGGTATGTAATTCACACACAGGAGATTCAGATTACAGTAAGATAGTTAAGGTCCCTTGTGCATGAAAGGCAATCAGGAAGGATGGAGGTGACACATCGCAAATGAAACTATTCATCCAAGCTCCTATTGGCCCACAGACAGGTTTAGCTGAAATTGACGTCATTCCCGACCATACCGTAGCCGAGATCAAGCAGCAAGTGTGCCAGTCATTTGGTGTTGATCCGTCCACAGTTGCGCTCATGTACGGTGGCGCAATCCTTGATGAGAACAATACCGTCTCGAGACTAGGAATCCCTGAGAATGCTCAGCTAGCGCTGATGCCATACAACATAATCGGCGGATAAGGCAGATCGGATATTGGATATTTCAACCCTGTATAAGGAGAAGAGCCTCCTTAACCATCAATTCCCGACCGTAACGGCGACGAATGACCCGCCAACCAGGTTCGAGGGGCTCATCAGATGTGAAAAGGGGGAAGTGAAACGATTAGCGGAGCAAGGAATCTGGCCATTCACGGAGTACGCGGACTGGAATCGCTTCAGGCTAGACCTTCCTCCAGAATATCCACTCAAGCCGCCGGTTGCTATGTGGCTGACTGAAATCTCACATCCTAACATTGTGCCCCACGTTCCGAACGCGGTTTGCGTTTCAATCCTAGGAGACAAGTGGGACCCACGTCTCAAACTGATCTCTGTCGTAAACGCGCTACATTACCTACTAACCGATCCGAATCCGCAGAACGTGTTCGATCATCCTCGCGCGCTCAAAGCTGCGACTGTCTGTCGATCTCATGGATTCCCCAAGATGGCTAAGACGGCCAAGAAGACTGAGACCAGACCAAGTGACATAGTCAGGTTCAACATTGTTCCCATCCCAAGGTTGATTGTTCCTCATGCTGCTCCAACTGACATAATTAGATTCAGACTCCCCGGTAGGGATGATCGAGCGTCACGCTGATGCGAATCAAGGCAACTCTGCCGGGGTATAGGCAGATAGAGGTAGAAGTTGACAGCAAGAAGACGATTAAGGATCTGAAGGGTGCGCTTTGCGCTAAACTGAACATCGAAGCTGAATTGACAAAGCTCCTTCTAAACGGTAGGGCATTGCAGGAGAAATCACGAGTCTCCAAACTGAAAAACACGAGTGACCCAATCGTCATCGATTACATTTGGGCCAGACACCTGATTTCGTGGGGAGGAGAAGGACAGAGAAGAATCAGGTCAGCCACAGTGCTAGTGGCAGGAGCGGGAGCCATCGGAAATGAAGTCGCGAAAAACCTGTCAATGCTCGGGATTGGGCGACTAATTATCGTCGACCGCGACGTTGTTGAACTTTCAAACGTCAGTCGCATGATCTTCTTTGAATCCTCAGACGTTGGCAGGAATAAGGCTGAGGTTCTTGCCGAGAACGTCCACAGGAGGTACCCCTTCGTGGAGACATCCGCATATCGGGGCGAGCTTGAAAGCATGCCTCTGAAACTCTTCCTCGATTCGGAGGTAATAGTAAGCGGACTTGACAATCTGGTTTCGCGAATTTACTTGTCACAGATCTCGCGCAAGTATTCGATTCCACTCATTGACGGCGGAATTATGGGTATGAGTGCTAGAGTACAGTCATACGCCTCCCCCGAAGGCGCATGTCCAATCTGCATTTTTCCCCCAAACCAATACTCGAATATCGTTGGACTTCGTAATCCTTGTGATGCACCCTTAGATCAGCAAACGGTTCCTTCGTTTTCCACCTCAATATCCTTAGTATCGTCGGTCGTCGCGCACGAGGTGATTAAGATAGTTCTCGGTCTCGCTGAGTTCAGGAAAACCAAAGCGTGGCCTGTGACGAGTGGCGAACCGCTGACCCCCATACTGTTCATGGATCTTAAGAACAACAGGTACACTTTGATGCCTCTGAAGAGAAATCAAGCGTGTCTTGTGTGCGGTAAAGATGGAACCACCAAATCCTCCGTGGGCCGATTTGACCTTCCAGTGCGAAAGATCACCGGCAGGATTGAGCTCACGCAAGCGATTGGCATCAAAGGGAAGACAACTATCTTCTCAGAGGATGAAACGGGTGAACGGAAGATCGACGAGAAATGGAAGTACCGACCTCGGAAGGGTGACTACGTCAAAGTTCTTGTCGAAGATAATGAGGGAGACATGAACGAGTCGATTTACAAGTTAACTTGACAAAAGCTAAGCGTTTACTGTAGCTAAACTTGTCAATTTGCCGTCGCTGTTCAGGTCTCTTGACATAAACAATGATGCGCAAGCGTTAAAGACGCCCATTTATTATTGCATATCAGGGTATTACGATGGCAGTATGTCAAGTATGTGGGAAGACGAACTCTGATGACGCGAGGTATTGCTTCAGCTGCGGAGCTACGCTCACGCAAGCACCTCCGGTAAAGGTTGACGTGAAATCACCAATTGCTCAACCACCCGCTGGACCGGCGCAGCCCATGTATCCTTCAAGACAGGTACCTAAGCCTGGAAGTTGCTACTACCACGCTGACCTTCCCGCGGCCTTCGTTTGTGCAAGATGTGGCCGATCGATCTGTGTTGGATGTAACCGGCAATATGGCGTGTTAACATTCTGTACCGAATGCTATTGGGGACTATCACCTAAGATCGGTCACGGTGGTTACGTGCCTGAACCTTATTATCAGCAACCGCCGCCACCGCGATCATTTTTCTAGGCTAGTCTGCCGTCCTTCTTTAATTTCTCAGTGACTGTTCTCAGTTGATCTACGGTTAAGTCTAGGTCACTTGCGGCCTTGCTCATTGAGATTACTCCTTCATTCTTGATTATGTAATCGTACACTTTTTGCTCGAGGGGAGTTATAGTAATCTGTTCATGTTCGGATTGCGCGTCAGGTGATTTTCCGCATTTCTGACAGTAGAGTGCTCCTGTAGGAACCAGGCTACCGCAAGTCTGGCAGATTCTTCCTTTTCTCGATGGAGGACCTTTAGCGCCTCGTTTACGCCTGTACAACAGAAAGACAGCCGCGACAGCGAAGACCACGCCCGCGCCCGCTACTGTAGCTAACTCTATCAGGGGTGAATAGTCCACAGCCCAGGTGGCCTGCACGGTATATGGTCCGTCAACGACTAATGACCATGAGTCATCAGTCTTGACGATATTGCCTGTTGAAGGACTAACACTCCACCCTGAGAAAGTGTATGCAATCGGCCAGCTGTTCCCTGGAAGTTCAGTGATCTTCGCAGTAGACCCCTTGTCATACCATCCAGAACCGGAGACTGAACCTTGAGATGTTTCCACATCAATGTAGTATTGGGTGATATAGGTCAGAGTAATCTCGTGCGGTCTGTCCACGCGCACGCTTATTGAAAGGTTCTGCGTGGAGATCCCGTTATCGCTCCAACTAGAGAACTTCAACCGTTCTATAGAACTGAGGTTGATTATTGCCGGGGGAGGCCCCAGTTGAACGTACGAGTCAACATCATACCAGCCGGCACTTGATACGTTATAGTTGGGCTGAATAGTTAGAGGATCGTAGGCTACTGAGACAAGATACTGCGCTACATAATGCGCAGTTACAACTTTCGGCCGGTCCATAAGTATACTACCCGTTACCGATGACCCAGTGTAGTCTCCACTCCATGACCCAAATCTTAGACGGGACGTCGCATTTGCTTCCACACTTTCAAGAGTTGAGAATGTAGCTTGAGCTCCGGAATCGTACCATCCTGCTCCTTGGTAACTTCCAACGCCCGACGGGTCCGAGTTAATCGTCAAAGAGAATTGAGTTTTCCATTCTGCGACAGCGGTCTTAGGTGAATTCATCAAAATAGGATTCGAGGTCAAGTTTGAGCCTGAGGCATCTCCATTCCATTCTGTGAAAAGTAGGCGAGTGCCTTGACCTTCGTCAACTTCCGAACTGTTCACCGTAACCTCCGCAACTGATCCTGAATCGTACCATCCGCCGCCACTAATCGTGCCATAAGCTGTCTGAACGCCCAACAAGTACTGGGTTGTGTAGCTGAAGACATGATTGCCACTTCCGCTGAAGCTCCATGACGGACTATTATCGAAATACCGAGTACCACTGGTTTGAGTGCTGTTCCTCGGAACGTAATAGTCCACGGAGATTACGTGGGTTAATCCGGTTGAAGCAAATGAAAACGTCCGGAATTCGCCTGACCCTAGACTCCCGTTCACTGAACCGTCCACGTATAGGTTGGTCATCATTCCCTGCGGTAAACCCTGGGCAGTTACCGTGACACTATACGAGATTTGCCCTAAGACTGGAACGAACGCCAGACTCATGAAGCTTAGCAGGAATAGGAACCAGATAGTCCAGCGCAAATCCCAGTTTCCCTACTGGAGGAGTCCTTTCAACCCCTTAAGTACTTTACAATCGTAAACTGTTATGATCGGATTATGGTTGAGGACCCCTGTTGATTTGATTCAATATAACGTATTCTAAGCGACTCTCAACCTTGACAGCGTAATCCAAGCATTAAGATATCCATTGAGGCTGGTACACGTGGGGAAGAGTTGACATGGGCTCAACGCCGTACACTAGGGGCAGAAGCCGCGAATATCAAGTGCTCAAGAAACTGCGCGCGGAAGGATGGTTCTGTAGTAGAAGCGCCGCTTCGCACGGACCTGTTGACATATTCGCAGGACGAAACGGCCGAGTACTGATGGTTCAAGTGAAGAGTGGAACGGGGCGCGCTTCTCCGGAAGAAAAGGAAACCTTGAAACTCTGGGGCGCGGCCTTTCATGGAACGGCTGAAATTTGGAGATATAGGAAGGGCAAGCCGCTTGAGAAGGAAGTGGTATTCAAGTGTACTCACTAAGGTTCTCAATAAGGCTTCAAGTATGAAATTATCTCTCCGACAGTAGCCGCATTCAATCCTTCTCCGGGAACTCCATCATATCGTTGCACAATCTTTCCATCTTTGAAGAGCAAGACAGTTGGTACTATGTCAATGTTGAACGTCTCCCACAACGGGTTATCAAACTCGCTAAGATCAACCAGGGCAGAGGGCACTCCCGATTCTTGTACTGTTTCAAAGATCGGTATGAACGCACGACAGAATGGGCACCATTCCGCTTTGAACAGTACTGCGATGGAGCCCACTTGATCTTTTAGGATCTGTCCTTCAAAGTCCTTGACAGTCAAGTTGATTCTCGTCAACTACGCGTAGCCTCGTAACCGTTGATCGATGCTTGGAGGTTAATTTCATTTCGTGAACGAATCAATGGTTGCTGCAGGTTTTGACTCCAGCCCTGAGATTCGGACTCCTACCAGCCGTACCTCTTTGTTCATGGGCACGAACTCAGCGCATAATTCTCGAATGGTTACCAGGATCACA
>CAZAGP010000278.1:0-8973 GCA_964484575.1 uncultured Candidatus Bathyarchaeia archaeon
AGCACGGTTGAGGGGAGACTTGATTGGGGCAGGCGCTACCGCCTTATGCGTATGCATACGTCAGGGCACTTACTTTGCAGCGTCTTCTTCTCTAAAGCTAACGCGCGAATTACGGGGAACCAGATTGAAGTTGACAAGTCTCGAATGGACTTTAACTTAGATCAATTCGACCGCTCCATAATAGAAGGCTACGTGGCTGAAGCTAATCGGCTTGTGAATCTGAACGCCCCAGTAAAGACCTACTTCATGCAACGAGAAGAGGCCCTCAGGCTGCCTGAACTGGTTAAATTGGCTGAAGCCGCTCCGCCCAATGAGGCACAACTCCGAATCGTAGAGATAGAAGGAATTGACAAACAGGCAGATGGAGGATGCCATGTGGCAAGTTTGAAGGAGCTGGGGGAGATTCGCCTAGTCAAATTAGAGAACAAGGGTAAGACTAACCGCAGACTCTACTATGAGTTACCCCCGTAGAACAAACCGACACCGTTTACTGGAAATCAGGCCATCCCTCTACTTCAGCTGAGGAACGGTTTTTTCACAGTAGAATCGCAATCGAAACAAAAAGATATTCGCATCACACTCTTAATTGTAGGGAAAATCCATGTCGTTAGCAATGCTTTCCTCAGTCACTGATTTCATCGGTCACACTCCGATCCTGAAACTGAAGATAACTCGTGATGGTCACACGTACACGCCATATGTGAAGCTTGAATTCCTCAACCCGAGCGGAAGCGTGAAGGACCGCATTGCGAAGTACATGGTGAATACTGCTGAAGAGCGCGGCATACTCAAACCTGACTCCGTCATTGTTGAGGCCACAAGCGGAAATACTGGAATCTCACTTGCAATGGTGGCAGCGGCGAAAGGATACAAAATGGTGGTCTTCATGCCAGAACATATGAGCCGCGAAAGAATTAGACTCATGGAAAGCTTGGGAGCTGAAATCTGCCTCACTCCGAAAGAAGAAGGATTCGAGGGCGCAGTTAAGCGAACAGAAGAGGTGGCAGCTAAATCCCGGCACGTATACCTAACACGACAGTTCAGCAACGTAGAAAACTTCTGCGCTCACTATCAGACCACGGGGAAAGAGATCAGAGAACAAGTGCCGGAATGCGTTGATGCATTCGTTGCCGGCGTCGGAACCGGAGGCACACTGTTCGGCGTAGGCAGAGCCCTTCGCGACGCCTACCCAGACATGAAACTCGTTGCGGTCGAACCTGCAGAGTCTGCCGTACTATCAGGAGAATCTCGCCCGAAGGATCACAAGATTGCCGGTATAGGGGATGGGTTCATACCTGAGATCGTGAACCTTAACGAAGTGGATTTCGTTGCGAAAGTGAAGAGTGACGACGCCGTGCAAATGTCACAGACCTTATGCAGACATTACGGTTTGATGGTGGGAATATCATCAGGCGCCAACATTCTGGGCGTGATCCAGACACTTGACAAGATTGGAAGAGAGAAAGTTGCCGTCACAGTTCTCCCCGACCGCACTGAACGATACTTCAGCACCGACCTGCATGTCTTCAAGGAGCACCTTGTGAGGAGATGCGTCCCAGGATGCGAATGCATCTTCTCGTAGCTGCCAAATTCACTTATCTCGTTCGCTCAACCGTCTTTCTAATTCCGTTAACTTCTTGTGATGAGCAAACAGAATGGACATTATCAACGGCAGTTCCTTAACCGGCGACGCAAGCGAGCTTGCTGCTGACGCGTACAACCTACATTGGTTCAGGAGATCTTCGAAAATTACCTTATCATCCGAACGGAGCGCGTCGCGAAATTTTCTCATCTTCTCCACTTCAGCCTCAGCAACCATTCGCCATGAAGGCACTGTGCGCCCCATCAGATGTAACTCTCCAAGGTTTGCTTGTTGAGAACTATGGCTTTGAGTTGAGGCGTGAACGGATGCCTAGTCAGTGTGAGTTGGGTGAAAGTGTCGTGCTCGTCAAGCTTTACTGAGACAGGCGCTGTTTGAAGTAAAGCATGATCCATTCTCCCATTTCGCGGCTGAAGGTTAGTTGCGACTATCAGTGCCTTCTTCTTCTCAGCCAGTACAGTTAGTGATCTCACATCACGTCTGAAAATGTCCAGTGACTCCCGTTCCTGCTGTTTAATCACGTCTGGGTCACAATAAAGTGCCGTAACGTCGGAGACGACTACTAATCTGGCGTTGAACGTGTCCATCGCTTGAGGCAGTTTCTCGCAGATGAGTGTGCTGAGTTGATGATACGTAAACGCTCTGCTAAGGTGAATTCGAGCAAGCGTTCTCTCAGCATTCAGCTGGTGGCGTATCGCATGTTCTGAAATCGCGTACGCGTCAAACACGTTACCCCCATCAAGAAAAATGACGTCACTATCGATGCCCATTGGTTCAGGAAGCGTGGCTCTAACGCAGATGAGGGATGAAAGTGACTTAGCTGCTTTACCTTGGAGTACGACGAGCTGTCCCAGTCTGAGTTTGATCGCTCGATCAAACTCTCTCACCCCTGTCATGTTCAGTTCTGGGCTTACTTGCAAAGCGCAAGCCGTACCAAACCGTGGAATCTCTCTTTGACGTTGCGGCCCGAATAGGCAGTAAGGGTCCTCAACCTTAGGGTGTATTAGTTGACTTATCTCTGCTGAAACCCATGTTATCTCACATCGCAAAACTTTCTCTAACGCGAATCCGCAGTCGGGACATCTCCCATAAAAGACAAGCGTGATTTTACGCGGATTTATCTTCCGTTCAGATAATGCGAGAATCTCTTCGCAGAGCATACAGTAGTACGCGTAAATCTCCTTCATTCTCCCACAAGGTTGTAGTTGAGAAAATTTCCACTGCTGAAGCATCATGGTTGAAGTTCCTTTAACTCCGTAAGAACCTCTTTCGCCATTTCGCTGCGAACTTCATCCAAGAAGTTCCTTGATCTATTTTGAAAGCCAAGCTGTTTTCTTGAGAATTCGAAGACGCCTAGAATCGATTCAGCCACATCCAACAGAATCTCAACATACTTCTCAACATCGTAGAATTCAGCGAACTCGGCAGGCGCAACACGGTTAATCGGATTAACCTGATTCGTATCAACGTACACGTAATTCACGAAATCGCCAGCTTTCACGCGCCTATGCTTCTGGTGCAACTGGATTGCTGCAGTCACATGTGGGAAGAGGGACCGGTATCTCTCAACAGGCATCCGTAGAACCTTCGAGATCACCAGCTCGTCAAGTGGTACATTTCCTAAGCGAAGTTCATCAACTGCTTTAGCTGTGAACTCAACTGCTTCTGGAAGCTGACGTTTCTGCACGTCCGATGCATTATCCGCGTCGAGGAGTATGTTGAGTAATTTTTCCTGGAAACGTTTCATGAAGACAGGATAATCATGCCGGATTAGTTCGATCCCTCTGTAGTACACGTTCCCATCAGTGAGCTTGCCGTAGAATCTTCTGGCCGCTTCAATTTCCGGGTCAGCTTCCTGAGTCAGCAAAACCAAGTACCGGTAATGGCTTGCGAAAAAAATCTCGAATCCGAGGACCCGCTTAATCTTCTCAGCCAGTTTCCTGAAGTCATCACGATTAGCATCCTGACGTTTCACGAAGATTGAGTCCGTGTCAAGGTAGATGACGCGGAAGCCCTCCTTCATTGCTACGTTCATTGCGCCTACTATGGTTTCTCGCGCGATCCGGTTAATCTCGCGGTAAACGAATACGTTTCCAAACCTGTTTAGGTCTGACCCACTGTACCCGTAAAAACTGACCAGGAGCTTCTTCAGTAAACGTTCCCTTTTTCCACACTCGTCTCGTTCGCGGCTTCCTTCACGGAACTGTTTCTTCGCCTGCTTGAGGGTGAGGCGTCTCTGGATGAATTGTTCAACCAGGTCGGCTAGAAAGCCTCTAGACGACTGATCAACTCCGCTCCCTGTTGCCGTTTCGTAGCTTATGTTGAATTTCACTAATATGTTTGAGAAGAGTGATTCGAAATCAAGTTCACCAACATTCTCATGCAAACCAATTTGTGGTGAAAGAATGAGGGCACCGCGGTCCGTATACGAGATTTCCTTCGCCGTCAAAACGTTCCCCCCCGTTCCCGCTCTTGTACTAGGGATGAGAATTCCTCTCTTCACAGCCTCATAGCATTGAAGGGAGTCAATTGTTCTAGAGGGACCCCAAGCAGCTACAACTCCTATGGGGAGATGCGCGAACTTGCTCTTCTCATCTAATCCTGCTACGCCGAGGCAGTGAAAGTTCTCACGGTCAACAATGAGTTTCCCAGGAACTAACCGAGAGTAGGAACCGTTGGAGTTGATCTCTGAACGTAACAGTTCGTATATTAATGGACGTTGATCTTTCTGAACAGTTAGGATTTGGATCTCAGAACCTGCCAGTTGAGTGACGATCTCATCCTTCCCTACTCCAGGTTGAAAGTGAAGCACGCCCAGGTTAGGTGTGGCTGAACCGTCACTCTCATTCAGCCTGACTACTCTGAACTGTTCGTCGTACTCTACGTGTGCGTCACTGAAGTTCCTGAAGCGTTTGCTGTAGAAGTACCTCTGGACCGGCCTCAGTTCATCGTTGTAAAGGGTACAGAGGTCGGATGATTGCAGATCCCAGACGAGTCCACGGTAATACTGAGGTTTAGCGGCTACCAGGATTACATTTGATCTAGTCCTATCCGTGATTTTCAGGTAAGCCGAAGTGGTGGTTGCTGATTCTACGAGTGGATGCCCTGATATGATTGCGGCGAGTTCGTTTAGTTCACGTTTACGCGGGGCCGCGTAGAATTCTACCTGGAACTGGTCGTGAAGTTTGAGTTCCTCGTTCTCGGTTCTTAGCCAGATGGCTAGTTGCCCATTCTCGCTGTAAGCGTCGTAGATGCATCCATTAGCTCTCAATCCGCGACGCCAGGCAACGTATTCATCTTAATCTTCGCTTCCGCTAATTCGGAACGAGTCCTCTCGAGTTGTGAACGGAGGAGAGCGATTTCGTCCTCAAGATCTTCAATGTTCTTCCTGTTATCAACGGCGGCCGCTAGAAGCATCACTTCGAGAACGGATGGTACCTTAGCGTAGCTCATGGCACCCTGCTCAGTCATCCAGGCGTGTGTAAGCGAATCGAAGGCGTCTCGTCGGGCAGGATCCATCAACGCCTCTTTGAAGCTGCGCGTTAGGTTCTCCGTCTCCTGTTGAAGTTGGCTTCTGAACGGGATCATCAATCTTCCCATAACAGAATCACTTTGAGAATACTCGAATTCTACAGTGCGAGGTTGACGGTTAGGATGCTTCAGCAAGTGAGCGGCCAACCTGTTGCTATCCCGCTTCTTGAGGCAGAGAATGGTCTGCGCGAGATGCCTCAGGGCTGTTCCTCCTTCAGGGGGTGACGGCCTGAAACTGTTAGGCTGTCGAGGGCGACATGACATTACGAGTGACACGTTTCTTTCTGAGCACGCTTGCCAAAGCGTCGCTATGAGGTGTTGAAACCGTTTAAGCTTCTCTAGGCCCTCTTTCCCAACAACAGTCTCCTCAACGAAGAGTTTCACTAGGTTCCTGACGACAACAAGTTTGACTTGATCATTGTATTTGATGATGTTCAGGATGTCTTCGACGGATTGCTCCGCCTGGTCGGCGTTGAAGGTTACGACTGTTATGATTTCTTCTAGACCATTCGCGGGGTCTATTCCGCTACCTCTCAGAATTGATGATGCGAGTTTCAAGTCAACGAGGACCTGCTCGTTGCGGTAACCCCCACAGCTTAGCAAGACGGATTTCCCATTCAACCCGTACTTTTCCATTGGAAGTTGACAGTGAGAGAGAAGCGTGTAGAGAAGCCTGTCGATGGAAGGTACATCATCACCATAAATAACTGTGAATGATCCCTGTTCGAGTCCTCCAGCTAAGAGACTGTCCAAGTCTAGGCTACCCGTTGTGAGTTTCGGTTTCGCTTCCTGCTCGCGGAGCACGTCGAGGCCATTCCGGAACTCCGCAGTCATCATTGCACTAGTTCCACCGTTTGGGGTATGAAGTACAACTCTTTACCTGCCTCAATCACGGAACCGGAGGCCTTCACAGGTTTACCCAGTAACCGGTCGCGAATGTCAGCGAGGAGAATCTCTCGTGCGTCTGCGCTCTTCACGGGCCCAGCTGTCTTAGTGAGTTTGAATGTGCCGATTGAGAAGTCATTCAGCGCTTCAACCATCAGCATCTTCGCTTCAACAGCCGCCTCTCGCCGTTTCCTGTCAAAGTTACGGAGGCTGTGCGTGATTCGGAGGGATTGCTTATCGAAGAAGATGCATGAAGGGGGGAAGGTTAATTCCAAGTCGAGTCGATAGGGCTTCGTTACGGCTAATGGTGTCTCATTCTGATCAACGTTAACATCATGCATCTTCATCCAAAACTCTGGAAGCGTAAGATCGAATACTGGAACCTTGAACTCGCCTGCCTTCACGAATTTCAAGTTGATTAGTGTGGCAAGTTCTCCACTAGGCGCTAAGATGACGGTTCGCCGGTAGTTGAGTATACTATTCCTGATGACGGTTGCTGATGCTCCTCGCAGCCTACGGAATCGTACGTAGTCAAACAGACTCTCGTACACTTCACGCGCGGGCTGCACTTGGACGATTAGTTCGCCTGATGAGGTAACGTTGATCTTAGTCAGGAAGCCCGAGTAGAGCTTAGCGTTCTCCGCACTGTAGAGGTTAATGGGTTGAGCGGTGAGAAGAATGCCGTTTACCTTCGGCAGCTGTGTCAGTTTTCGCAGTTTGATCTCTAGGAGTCTTTCAGCAAGTCTCCTTAGGTCCCGCCTGTCTTCCGCTCTCTGTAGGTCGAGCGGTCTTTTCTCATTCCCGAAGGTTTCTCTTGGCTGTAGATCGTTGGGGTAGATGATCCTGGAATCATTCAAGTCAACCACGACCGGGCTCCGTGCGGACCGGTAGTCGTCAGGAGAATCCGCGTACGCCTCGCAAGCCTCAATCGGCCTTGCAGCGGTGAGGGTGTAGGATTCCGTTGCAAATTCAGGCGCATAAGGTGCCTGCTCTTCCGTTAACTCCAGAATTCCACTAATGGTTCTTCCAAGCAGTCGGCAGGCGAGTTGTTGTGGAAAGACGACGTTGATGGAGCCTGTAATGTCGGAAAGTTTTCCGGAGATTCTGACTGCCCAGAAAAGTTTGCCCTCATGGCCATTCGGGCATCTGCCGTCATAAGCCACCCGGCCGCACTTTTCGCAACGTTGCACCAAGCCTGAGCTGCTACCAATCCGACTCAGAACACCCTGTAACCTCACGCGGCATGTGCCCATTGGACGCTTTAAATCGCCGATCCTTTGATTCCAAACGTAATTTTTCGGGTCCTCCTCGATGAGGTAGTTAATTGATGACCGTTCCGTAACGACTAGTAGAACACTGTTATCGTCGAACTTGTGAACGTACACGTTCCTGAATTCGAAGACGCTGTCCCGAAAGAACTGTCCATAAGGCTTGTAGTAGATGAAGGGCACGCGCGATTTCCGGTCCTCCATTATTCCGAAAATGTAACTTCGCTTCCCCAACTCGTCTGTTTTCTCCTTGGATTTGATGATTAGTACCCGTGCTTTGACCGTGGTGTAGGTTTCGGGAATGAGTTGAGAGAGATTCTGCGATTTGACTTTCTGGGATGTTCTTCTTTGAACATGGTCGATGGAGTCTAGGCTTGCAACGTCAGACATGTGGGGAGTCGCCTAGTCGTCTCGTCGGGTTTTAGGTTGAGCGTCCTCTATTCCTTTCTCAGTTATCTGGAAGAATGTTTCCGACTCAGGCAGGTACGGGGAGTCGATTACTTTCGCGGCACGCAATCCGCCTGCGGCCTTTCGCAGCATGATACGGTGCGTTGAAGCGTGCGCCATTATGTGTCCGCCCGCCGGTCTAGTGGGGTCGCCGAAGAAAGCCTGCGGATTCGCTTGAACCTGGTTTGTGACTACGACGGCAAGGTTGAGTGCCTGCGCGATGCGTGTGAGTTTGTGCAAGTGAGCGTTCAGTTTCTGTTGGCGTTCGCTAAGTGACTCACGGCCTATGTATTCGCTTCTGAAATGGGAAAGCACCGAGTCAACGATTAGGAGTTTAACGTTCTCTTCTTGGCAGAGTTTGAAGGCTCGGTCGATGATTAGGATTTGATGGTCGCTGTTGTAGGCGCGGCTGTAGTAGATTCCTTCTAAGATCTTTTCAGGTTCCAGTCCCATGGATGTTGCCATTTGGTGAATTCGCTGAGGCGCGAATGTTCCTTCAGTGTCGATGAAGAGGACTTTCCCTTCGAGGCCTCCGTCCGTCCTTGGCAGTTGCGTGGTGATGCTGAGTTTCATGCAGATCTGGCTCTTCCCGGATCCGAATTCGCCGACGAATTCTGTGATGGCTTGTGTTTCAACGCCGCCGCCGAGCAGTTTGTTAACGTTACCGGAACCGGTTGTGAGTTTGAGTAATCCTTGCCTTCGTTCCCAAAGGAGTTTAGCGTTTATGAAATCCAGCTGCATTGATTGGCGTGCGGCCTTAATGACCTTCAATGCTACGCTTGATTCTAAGTTGGCTTTGTCCGCGACTTCACGGATGGGGGCAACCGCTAACGCTTCAACCGAGTCGAAGCCGGCGTCTGTTAGTTTACCCGCGGTGACTGGGCCGACGCCTTCAAGATCAGTTATGCTTTCAACTTTTTCAACTTCTTCGACTTTGTCGCTTTTACTCCCTTTTTCAGTGTTCTCAACCTTCAATTCCTTCTCTGCTCTCTCCGTTTTCTCTACAGATTTTTCAGGAATCTTTTCGGTTTTCTGCGTAGACTTGTCAATCTTCTCCGACAAGGATGATCAACTGCCCCTTTCAGGTTTGATTAGTAAATAACAAGACACGGTCACCTGTATATCAAGGAGAGACACGAGTGTAAGTAACCAGAGATCAAAATACGCCACACGCACCAAACCCCACACACAATGGAAGATAATGACCCAGCGTGAATGTTGAACAAGATTCTTCAACAAGAA
>CAZAGP010000279.1:0-26333 GCA_964484575.1 uncultured Candidatus Bathyarchaeia archaeon
TCCAATTGGTCACGAAGAACTTCGAGAAGCGTGTAAGCCGGTGGACATTTCACTTTAATCGATTGCCCGTTTAGCTGGAAACGTATGTCGTGCTCCACCCGCACTGGACTCACTTCCGTATTCTAGACCTAAGGATACGCAAATATGTGCCTCTTAACCGTTGACTGAATTCGATCAATCTCCGTCCGGGGATAAACTGAACTGACGTAACTTCGTTAATCTATTTCGAAAGGCTCTTTGCCATCGTCACATTCTGCTTATGTCATGTCGCGTGTAGCTCTTTATCTACAGGATAAGCACCAAGTTCGTGAAGAGCTTGAGTTTGTCCAATATGCTGAGAAGAAGGGTTTCGAGGCAATTTGGCACGCCGAATCACGATTAGCACGAGACGCTATCACTCCCCTAGCTGCAATGGCTGTGGTCACAGAAAGGATCAAACTGGGAACGGGTGTGATCAACAATTGGACAAGAAACGTTGGTCTATGCGCTGCCACTTTTCTCACATTAGACGAGCTCTCCGGCGGCAGGGCTCTTTTAGGCTTAGGAGCCTGGTGGGACCCGCTTGCTTGGAAGGTTGGGATAGAGCGAAAGAAACCGATCAGAGCCATGCGTGAGTACTGTACTGTCCTTCAACGTCTTTTCAGAATGGAAAATGTGAGCTTCGATGGTGAGTTCGTACGAGTGCGTGACATTCGACTCGACGTCGTATATGGGGATCCGCAATCTCCGCGGAAAATTCCAATTTACATCGGAGCCACCGGATGGGATATGATCGAACTTACTGGCGAGATTGCGGACGGCCTCCTTCTAAATTACCTTGTATCGCCAGGGTACAATGAGAGAGCGCTGGACCACCTGAAAGCGGGTGCTATGAAAGGAGATCGAAATTGGCAAGAGATAGATCGTCCACAACTCATCGTCTGTTCTCTCGACGAGGACGCAGACAAAGCATTAGATGACGCACGACCACTTGTTGCGCAATATCTTGGCCAGCAACCTCATATAGCGAAAGCTAGTGGAGTCAAGGAGAGTTTGATCGAAGAGGTTAAATCTGCTCTGGGTGGTTGGCCTGCAAAGCCGGGTGGATTAAAGGAAGCTCAACTTCTCATCGATGACAACCTGGTTAGACTCATAACTGCCAGTGGCACTGCAGATGATTGCCTGAAGAAAGTGGAGGAGTACAAGAATACTGGATGCACGTGCCCCATTCTGTATCCGCTGGGAGAAGACGTCCGGGCGATGATTGACGTATTCCAAGTTCAACATCAGCAACCTGGTCCGTTGGTTGCTTAATCTGACTGATGCGGCACGACTTCATGTATGCTAGCCGCTTTCCCAAAGTGATCTGAAATACTCTCTTGACCTGACGGCATCCTTATACGACGT
The DNA here is from genome assembly GCA_964484575.1 of uncultured Candidatus Bathyarchaeia archaeon. GTDB lineage: Archaea > Thermoproteota > Bathyarchaeia > 40CM-2-53-6 > 40CM-2-53-6 > FEN-987. The sequence goes on from CAZAGP010000279.1 coordinate 1,387, forward strand.
GAAAACCTCAAAAGTAATGGTCATGTCGTAGCCAATTTCCTTAAGCCATCTGACAACCTTCTTGAAGTCTATAATACCAGAACCGAGCGGCAAATGCTCGTCTAGTTCTCCGTGATTATCGTGTATGTGGATATGTCTCAGTCGAGGAGAAAACCGTTTCAGATAAGCCTCGATTCTACTCATACCACCTTCAATGAACGCATGTGCGATATCCAGGTGGCAATTCAGGTCAGACACACTCTCCATGACGTGTGAATAATTTGCCAAGCCACCTGTTCCGTAGTCTCCAACGGGGACGTTCTCCAACATCAACCCAATACGCCTTGATTTGCCATACCTACAAAGTTCATTCATTGCGGTCGAAAAATTGTCAAGGAAAATGTCTCGAGACTCTTTGGTATCACCAACGCGGCCGAGCTTTCCGTAGAAGTGAAAATTGAGCAGCTCAAGTTTAAGCTGTGAGGCAGTTCGGATCATGGTTCTTGCTTCATCTATCCAGCCTCTCCGCGCCCTTACGTGGGATGAACCAAACTGGACCCAGTATGCCGTATGGCCGATTGCAAACATTTCATTAGCGGACAGTAATTCCAATATTCGTTTTCGCTGGTGCGTCAAGATCGAAGGAGTAGCACTCGGTTCTTCTATTCCTATTTCCGCAAAATCGAAACCCAGCCTTTTGAATCGGATGATCTCGTCGGGCACTGGTAGAATTGGGTCCGTTAACATTCCGAACTTAGGAATCGGAATATCTGAGTTCAATGCTGGTTGATGGAGATGGAACTTCACGAGGCACCCGGCTTATGTGAAACTTTCTATCAAGCCTTATCACGGTCGAGCACAGAAACAGTTTACCGCCACAAAAACGAGCTCTGAAGCTTCATAGGTACAACACCGAGTGGGCAGAAAGTCGAATCAACGCAAAAATGCGTACGGACATTGGGCCGTATTGGGCCTTCGGCTAAGTTTAACTACGTATGGGGCACCCAATATGTTGCGAGAACATTGCGGGATGAAAGTGAGCATTTATGCTGCGACATGCGTGGAATGCTCTCGTTTCTGCTACTCTGGCTATTATGCAAACGACCCATGTACGGCCAAGAATTAGCTGAAGAAATTGCAAAACGTAGAGGCGACAAGCCCAATCCGGGAACGATCTATCCGGCTCTGAAGGAGTTGCACAAGCGTGGATTGGTTCAAATGCGCAGTGAAGGGCGCAAGACGATCTATGAGTTAACGAGTGAAGGACAGAATGGTGTGATGGAGGCGTCAATTTACTTCTGTAGAGTATTCGGAGAAGTCTTCCGTTCTCCAGCACAACAAGATTAACCATTATTGGGTGTCCGATATATTTATTAATCAATCATGAATATTGGGTGTCCAAGTTTAAGATTGGTGAAAATCTTGCCTGAAGGGGATGAACTAGATCTACGGCGAGGCGACTGGCAGGTACTCGACGCGTTTCATGATGCCGAATCGAGTCTTGCATTTCAAGGCCTCAAACGCCGGCTGGGAATGCACCAAGAAACCCTGTCCCGTGCCCTCCAACGTTTAGCGGATGACAACCTGGTCGAACGTACCGAGGATGGGTATCGGCTTACTCAGCATGGTTCAGAGATCACTCACATACCGGCACGGGGACACTCTACGAAAGGCACTAGTCTCCTTGAGACATATCTTCCGTCAGATGTGCCAGCAACCGATGTGATTTCGAGATTGAAATATTCTTGGTTCAGCAGACTTCGCTGGCTGGGTTATTCGAACAATGAGAATGAAACGTTACTCACCTGGGTTACAGATGACGGTAACACTCAAGTGCGAGCCCGATTCAAGAACAATCATCTGTCGATTGAAATCGACACTGAAGATGGAGAAAACTCCAACATCGCAATCAAATCGGCTCATGAATTAGCGGCTCGCATAATTCGTGAGTATCAAAATGTACAGAATACTCGAACAGCACAAACGGTACACACGACGCAGAGCTCCTGATAGATTAGTCGCATGTGATTCAGCTAATTCTAATGAAGACTGGAGCCGACGCACCCGCCGGCTCACCAGCAACCTAGTAATTCAACCACAGTGATCGATTACTGGATGATTGGATCGACGAACTTGAAATTGACCGTGTCCAGCATCCCCTTATCTGTTATTCGCAATTTTGGAATGACTGAGAGCGTTGTCATAGCTAAATTCATGTACGGGGATGGAAGCGTGCAGCCCAACGTGACCCAAGCGTCTCTTAATAGGTCCACTTCCTGAACCACTGATTCGACAGGTTGGTCGGACATAATCCCTGCGATTGGTAGCGGAACGGTAGCAAGCACCTTTCCTTTGCGAGCAACTACCATCCCTCCTCCGCTCTTAATGACCTCGTTAGCAGCGATTAGCATCTCTTCTTCAGATGCACCCGCGACGACCAGATTGTGACTATCATGTGCCACGGTTGAAGCTACTGCTCCTTCTCTTATCCCAAATCCTTTCACAAACCCGATCGATTTGTTGCCTGTGCCCTTGTGTCTTTCGAATACTGCAATCTTCAACACATCTTCGTCCACGTTAGCGTATACTCGACCATCTTTCGATGGGGCTTCCGCTTCCAAATTATCTGTGTAGGCGCTGGCCGGGATTATTCCGATAGCTCTCACCCTCACCGTTCGCTGGGATGTTTTCGATTTTATCGTGAAGTCATCCAGGGTGGGAGATGACTTGAGCACGATCGACTTGCGAGTGAATTCGGGAAGTTTCGGAGAAGTAATGTTTGCTATCAGCTTCCCACCCTGCGAAACCACCTGTCCATTAGCAATCACCGTTCCAATCCTCACGGTTGACAACCTGTCGAGAATTATCATGTCAGCAAGCCTAGCAGGTGCTATGCTTCCTAGATTTCTGGAGCATTCATAGTGTTCTGCTACGTTAATCGTTGCCATCTGGATCGCTCGAATCGGGTCAACGCCCTCTTCGATTGCTCGTCGCACAACGTGATCGACATGTCCATCAGTGATAATCGAATGTGGTTCCCTGTCATCCGTGACTAGGCAAATGTGCCTCGAGTCTAACTTTTCTTCTGTAATCGCGCGCACTGTATCAGCAACATCGCGCCACGCGGAGCTTTCTCGTAGCATAACGTACATTCCTAACCGAAGTTTTTGCACTGCTTCAATCTTCTTAGTAGATTCATGGCATGAAGTTATCCCGCTAGCAACGTACGCAACCAGGTCTCGGTCCAGAAGATTGACCGCGTGTCCTTCCACCACGCGGCCAGCTTTCAGAGTTGCGGCAAGTTCCCCGTGAACTTGTGGATCACTTGAGATTACGCCAGGATAATTCATTATCTCACCGAGCGCGACCACTCCATTCCATTTTAACGCCTCTTCAACTTCCGCGGTGGTTATGCTTCCGCCTGTTGTCTCAAAACCTGGAGCGGCAGGAACACATGAAGGGAAGGTTATTAGGACCTTCAACGGCAAATTTCGCGATTCATCTAGGAAGAATCGCACGCCACTCAAGCCTAACACGTTGGCGATCTCATGGGGGTCTGCGAAAACGGTAGTTGAACCATGAGGGAGAACTGCTCTAGCTAATTCTGTGGCCGTAACCATCGCGCTTTCAATGTGCATGTGCCCGTCAATGAATCCTGGAACAAGATATCTACCCGCCGCCTCGATCACTTGTGTCGTCGGCCCGATAGTATGCTCAGCATGCCCAATGAAAGCGATTCGATCCTTCTTTACTGCTACATCTTGCTCTTCAATGATTTCTCCAGAATTTACGTTAACTAATGAAACGTTCCGCACAACCAGGTCAGCCTTCAATTTGCCCGTCGCGGTGTCCACAAGCGTGCGGGTCATCTCGTGCAGGCGCGTTCTACCCTCAAACTCGAACAAGGTAAACCCGCAATTATAACGTCTTGAAGATTTAAGAAAGCCCTTGTTGCGGTTGACGCTAGATCATTAGTTTTCAAGCTCTACGTACTAGTGAGGCATTGAGCTCGAATGTAGTGATGGTTCTACAGCATGTATTATAAAACGCGTAGGGTGCAGCTTTACGCGTGATCAGGACGTGAGCTCATTACTGGTGACCGGTGGAACTCTAATTACGATGGATACTCACAGGCGCATAATCACCGATGGCGGTATCCTGATTGAAGGCTCCCGAATATCGAAAATAGGCAAATCATCTGAAGTGAAACGTGAGTCGAGCGCGGAATTTGAAATCGATGCCAAAGGAATGGTAATTCTGCCAGGGCTCATTGATGTTCACGTGCACCTCGCGCAAGCCATGTTGCGAGGATGCGCAGATGATACTTCACTGATCGATTGGCTCCAGAAGTTCGTTTGGCCTCTGCAAGGGAATTACGATGAACATGATGGCAAGGCAAGCGCCGAACTCTGCATGCTTGAAATGATCAAGTCTGGTACGACCACCTTCTTGGAAACGCATGTGCACAGACGCTACGGGTTCGACGGAATTGCGAAAAGCGTAGAGAGCAGTGGAATGCGCGGCATCCTAGCTAAGACAGTGATGAGCCTTCCTAGCTATGGTAGCCAGCAGAACATCATGCACCCAGGCATGATCGAAGACGGTGAGACATGCCTAAGGGAGGTTGAGGAGTACTTCAAGAGATGGAATGGGAAGGCTGATGGTCGAATCAAAGTCTGGTACGGAGCAAGGTCACTGGGAGGGTGTACACCTGAACTCTATAGGAAGATAGCAGAGGGCGCAAAACGATTAGGAACAGGAGTAACGATGCATTTGGACGAAGTGCCCCAGGATGCAGAATATACTCGAAGAGAATTCAATAAATTGCCCGCGGAATTTATGGACGAAGTGGGACTTACTGGTCCAAACGTTGTGTATGCTCATGGAGTTTGGTTGACTGAACCGGAATGGAAGATTCTGGCTGAGAAAGGAGCAACAGTCGCTCACTGTCCGTCTTCTAACATGAAATTGGCTTCTGGAATCGCAAAGGTTCCTGAGATGATTAAGAGTGGGGTTAACGTGGGATTAGGATGTGACGGGGGCCCTAGCAATAATTCATACGACATGATTCGTGAGATGAAGTTGGCCTCACTCGCTCAGAAAGCAAGATTACTCAACCCGCTTGTAATGGACGCTGAGACAGTTCTCGAACTAGCTACCATCAACGGAGCTAGGGCATTAGGGGTGGATAAGGAAATCGGCTCGTTAGAAGTTGCAAAGAAAGCCGATCTAACGCTCGTATCGTTACGGCAACCCCACCTAGTTCCAGCACACAATCCGGTCTCCCATTTGGTGTACGCCGCATCAGGATCAGACGTTGACACGGTCATAATTGATGGACGAATTATAATGAAGAATCGTCAAGTGCTGACTCTCGATGAAGAGAAGATTATTCAAGAAGCTAACGAGCGTGGAACAAGGCTCTTGGCGAGAGCTGGAGTCACGATTAAACCCAAATGGGGATACGTTTGACCGTTGGGTCTAAACTTGCGTCGGGGTGCGTGCACTCCGGAATGCTTCCTATCGCTCTATTGTATTCTTGGCGATGGTGCATCATCAACGCTAAGTGCGCTTTCCACTCATTGTAAGCGCTAGTACCGCCATCTTCGTGTACATTCCGTTCTCCGCCTGAGGGTAGATGACCGAGTGTCGTCCATCCAGCACTTCATCTGTAGCCTCTTCACCTCGCAGAACTGGCAGCACGTGAGTAACTATCGCTCGCTTACTCATCTTATCAAGTAAATCCTGCGTGAGAGTCCAGTTTCGGTACTTCTCATGGATCTCCAGCTCTCGGTCCTTGCCGAACCTGCTTGCTCCTATTGAAAGAAGTTCATTCGTAGCCCAGTTTCTAGGAAAAACCGCGTTGGCTCCATCCAAAGCGGATTCGAGATCGTTAGTCACTGTGAATTCTGCTCCCTGGGCCAGGGCATTCGACCTTGATGCATCAATTATTTTGGGGTCTAATTCGAATCCAGGGGGATGAGCCAGTACCACGTCCATACCGAAACGTGACATTATCAGTGCCTCTTCGTTAATGCTGCAACGACCTCGAAAGCTCTTCGCGTATCCCCACATGATCACGTATTTCTTCCCTTTCACCTTGCTAAGGGCTTCTTCAGTCGTCATTAAATCAGCAAGGCCCTGTGTAGGGTGATACGTGCAGCATGCCATGTTAATTACCGGAATCTCAGCATGTTTCGCATACTCTCGGATGGTGGAGACTCCTACTCCAGATACGTAGTCGATTGCGGAGTCTAGGATTCGTACGCCCAAACCATGCCCATACTTCTCGTACATCTTAGCCACATCTCTGGCAGCCTCCCCAGAACCTAAACGCGTAGTGGAAACGTCAATATACTGAGCATGTCCACCAAGATACGTCATTCCCGCTTCAAACGCTGCCCGTGTCCTAGTCGACGGAGCGTAGAAGAGCATGAAGAATGTTTTAGCATTGAGTACGGGGAGGACTCTGCCGCGGTGATACTGTCGTTTCATCTCCTTGGCAGTCTTTAGGGTTGCTACAAGCTCATCAATCGACCAGTCTTGTGTGGTTATTAGGTCGCGCCCGCCCAAATCTACTTTAACCAATCTTTCCCACCTTCGGCGTCCACTATGACGGACGAGAAATTCTGCTAAATAGATGTTGCTAAACCCCAGCCAACGAGTCAAAGGTCTTAAGGGCCGACAGAGACCGGGTATACCACTTCCTGAGAGAGTGTGAGAGTATTGCCCGATTCGTTGATCGTCATAGCACTTGGCGGGAACGCCCTTCTGCAAAGAGGACAGAAAGGAACCGTTGAGGAACAATATGAAAACATGAGGAGGACCGTTCCGAAGATAGCTGACCTGATCCAGAGAGGTTACAAAGTGGTTCTGACGCATGGGAACGGGCCGCAGGTTGGAGCAACCCTCCTTCGTCACGAGGCTGCTAAAGCTATCGTACCGCCATTCCCGCTAGATGCCTGCGGAGCAGAAACGCAAGGCTTCATCGGGTATATGATTCAGCAAGTATTGAGGAATGAGCTTAAGGCACGAGAAATTGAAAAATTCGTCGTAACGGTAGTCACACGCGTAATTGTCGATAAACACGATTTGGCCTTTCAGAATCCGACGAAGCCAATCGGACCATTCTATTCAAAGGATGAAGCGACTAAATTGAAGGAACAGAAACCCGATCTGGTGATTAAGGAAGATGCGGGTCGAGGCTACAGGCGAGTCGTACCTTCTCCTGATCCCAAGATAATTGCAGAGCGGACAGCTATACGTGCCCTCGTCGACGCCGGATTCGTTGTTATTGCTTGCGGAGGAGGAGGCATTCCCATAATCGAAGAGGAAACCCAGACAGTGGGAGTGGAGGCAGTGATTGACAAGGACCTCGCGGCTCAGCGCTTAAGTACCCTGATCGGGGCACAAATCCTGATAATCCTCACCGACGTGGACGGGGCGTACATGAACTACGGAACCTCAAAACAAGAAATAATCAGACAAATCACTTCTGGAAAATTGAAAAACCATCTGAAAGAAGGACAGTTCAAGGAAGGCAGTATGGCACCAAAGGTTGAAGCTGCAATTCGATTCGTGGAGAGCGGTGGCGAACGCGCAGTTATTGCTGATCTCGGAAGTCTAGTTGAAGCTCTCGAAGGAAAAGCAGGGACGCAGATCACAGTGCCAAAAGCTTAATTTAATCACAACTAATTCAGCGAAGGGTGGTAATTGAAATGCCGTCATTCGTTGGTTTCTGGAAAGGCAAAGACTTTCTTGATACGAATGATTTTTCTCAGGAAGAGATCAAGAAGGTTCTTGATGCAGCCGACATTCTGAGAAAGAATTTCAGATCACGTAAGAAACACCAGTATCTTTCCGGTCAAACACTCTTCATGCTTTTCTATAATCGATCACTCAGAACCAGAAACTCTTTCGAAGGAGGAATGTACCAGTTAGGAGGACATGCACACTTCCTCAGCCCTCAAGACGTCTATACTCCTGCCCTACCCGAAGACATGGTCGCCTATCAGACTGAAGCGATTTCGGACGTAGCGAGAGTCCTAAGTCGATACGGTGACGCAATAGCGATCAGAATCTATGGTGATGCAGCGAAATGGGTGATCGGACGAGGTCACAAGGTAGTTCAGGAATTCGCAATAAACGCTACAATTCCTGTGCTTAACATGGAAGACGACATGTACCATCCGTTCCAGGCATTAGCCGACGTCCAGGCAATGCGGGCTGCTATTCCTAAACTCGCTGGGAAGAAACTTGTAGTTTCCTATGCTTACTCTGGCGGACTGAAGCCATTAGCTGTACCGCAAAGCGAAGTTCTCATCGGAACTCAAATGGGAATGGAAGTTGTGCTCGCCCACCCACCCGGATTTGAACTAGAAGAGGTAGTGCTGAAAGCTGCCAAAGCGAACGCGGACAGATATGGTGGAGATTTCAAAATCGTAACTGACATGAAAGAAGCATTTGACGGAGCGGACGTGGTGTATCCTAAAGCGTGGTCACCAAAGAACTACTTTCCACCGCACAGAGCCGAACTAGACAAGCAAGGCGCGATGTCGCACCAAGACAAGTACAAGAGCTGGATTTGCACTCAAGAGATGATGGATCTCACAAACAAGGGAAAATACATGCATTGCGGACCCGCAGACAGAGGCCAAGAAGTTACAGATGACGTGATCGACAACATGAACTATTCACTGTACTTCGAAGAAGCCGAAGATCGTCTCCACGTGCAGAAGGCGATTATGGCGATGGTGATGGGCGGTCGTCCCTCTCGTCGTCGGAAATGAAGACGAGTCGAACGCCGGACCAAACCCCGATTGTTCTAGCAAACTGGGGGAGGCGAATTATCGCTTGGTTCGTAGACTATGTCATAATCAGTATATTATTGGGATATTTCCAGCTTGAGACAGTAGAGACCAGAATGTTTCCGGCTGCTTTGCTACCGAAGGCTCCAGGAACGGATATTTCGGTTTGGTCGCCCTTATCGATTCTAATCTTCTTTCTGTACTTCACATTCTCAGAATGGTACCTTGGAAGGTCAATAGGGCAACTACTATTGAATGTTCGAATTGTTGACGTCCAAGGGAAAGCCCTCAGTTTACGCGCATCGGCAATTCTAGGCATAGGTAAATCGAACCCACTTTTCCTGTTATTTGATTGCCTCATTGGTCGAGCTTACAGACCAAGTCGCGAACTGCGGCAAAGATTAACGAATAGAATTTCCAATACAATTGTCATATTCATCGGAGAGTCAGCCAGAACGATTGAGCAAGACGGTTACATGAAGGAACCCTGAGCTGAAGCGAGAGTTTCATTTCAAAATGACAAGGGGTTTCCTTATACCAATAATCAGCAATTACTTATGAAGAAACAGCATGGCTGACTACGACGTAGTCATTATCGGATCAGGTCCAGCAGGTTTGACTGCTGCAGTATACTCTGCTCGAGCACTTGTGAGAACTCTTGTAATTGCTGGCAGAGTTTCTGGCGGACAACTCATGTTAACCAGTACAGTTGAGAACTTCCCCGGATTTTCCAATGGAATCCAAGGACCGGATCTCATGGTAGAAATGCGAAAGCAAGCTGAACACTTCGGAGCGGAAATTGTTGACGACGATGTGGAATCCGTAGATTTCAAAAAGAAATTGAAGCGAATTGTCTTTGGTAAACGATCGGTAACTTCAGATGCCGTGATAATAGCAACAGGTTCCTCTGCGAAATGGCTTGGAATACCGTCGGAAGCGAAATTGCGCGGTCGCGGCGTCTCAAGTTGTGCGACATGTGATGGATACTTCTTCCGAAACAAACCTGTGGCAGTAGTTGGCGGGGGCGATACCGCTATCGAAGAAGCATTGTTCTTAACCAAATATGCAACAGAAGTTGAGATAATCCATCGGCGCGATAAGCTTCGAGCAACTAAAATTATGCAACGAAGAGCCTTATCAGAGCCTAAGATTCTATTCCGCTGGGATTCTGTCGTTGATGAGATTCTTGGTCAGAACAAAGTGGAAGGCCTCAAGATCAGGAACTTGAAGACGGGTGAAGTGTCAATGTTACCAGTCGAGGGAGTTTTTATGGCTATAGGATTTCAGCCAAACACGAAAGTCTTCGAAGGCCAGATCCAACTTGACGAAAAAGGGTACGTAGTAGTTACAAACAATACGGAGACAAGCGCAGAGGGCGTATTTGTCGCGGGAGACGTCCACGATTACAAATACAGGCAGGCCATTACCGCTGCGGGAGAAGGCTGTAAGGCTGCAATTGACGCTCTATCCTACCTAGACAGGCAGAAGGAAATTGCCATCACGACTCATGAATGATTATCGGATTCTATAGGCCTAATCCTTTGAACAGAAATCTTCGTTGGCAGACGGGGCAATATGAATTCTCACGTAAGATGGTCTGGCCGCAATATCCACATCTGATATAGACAGAAGCTATTTGCATCCGACATCAGTCTGAACGAGAGTTATCTTCCGATTTTGATGTTTCTTCGTCGAAACAAGCAACAATCGACGTATAGAACCTATAATTATACAATCTTCTATCAAAGTTAGTGAACACTCATCATTCGAGAATCATCACATCTTTCATAGACGATGATGGCAAAGTTAATCGACAGGCATCTCGTCACCAACTTACGAAACGTTAAGGCTAGTGATACCCTATCCGATAGAATTCAATCTAGAATCAAGTTTCGCTCGAAAGTGTCTTTTACCTAACTGCACTCATAGTGAACGGCTTGTGAGGTTTACGCTACCACATAGAATTACCTACGATCTAATGCCCGTCCTAACGCCTTTGATAATGTACACGGTATTGTCAGGCTTCACAGCCATTTTCATATATGGAGTGTACCGTCGTCTTAGAATATACTTTCGAGGAGTTACCGATTTTCAAACAAACGAATTAGGCTCGCGAGTCAAAAGAGTATTAGCGAATGTGCTTGCTCAACGTAAAGTTGTGAGGAAACACTATCCAGGTTTGATGCACTCGCTTATCTACGTCGGGTTCCTAGTTCTCTTAATCGGAACTTTACTTGTTTTCCTAGACTACGACATTTGGATGACTCTCTTTCACGAGCAAATCCTAGTAGGCAACTTCTATCTGGTCTACGAGACGTCGCTCGATGCTTTTGGGTTAGTTGCGATCACAGGCCTTGTATTTGCGATATTTCGCCGCTCTGTAACGAAACCATCAAACTTGCCCAGTTCAAAGGATGACCTGTTCATCTTCTCAATCCTTCTCGTAATACTCTTTACAGGATACATAATGGAAGGCATTCGGCTAGCCGTAGATAATCCACCTTGGGCCAAATGGTCATTCGTAGGATACCGCGTGGCACTTCTTCTTAACGCCTCCTACGGTAAACAAGTCGCTAATTTCTACCCAGCGCTTTGGTGGTTCCATGCTGTCTTGGCATTCACAGCTGTTGCAGCTATCCCATATACAAAACTGTTTCATTTGGTAACGTCACCATTAAACGCATTATTTGCTGATCAACGACCGATCGGACAGCTGAGCACACCCTTTAACCTACGGGAAGTTCTAGCGTCCGGCAACTTTGACGTTAAAATGGGCGCCGCTGCTATTAGTGAATTTTCCTGGCGAGAAAGACTATCTTTCGACTCCTGCACTACCTGCGGCAGGTGTAGCAATGTCTGCCCTGCAACCGCCGCAGGAACCCCACTGTCACCTATGTACTTGATACTCAAACTCCGAAATGTAATGCTAACAGAAAAAGAAACGGGTACGTCGCTAATAGGACGAATCATCAACCAAGAGGAGTTATGGGCGTGTACCACATGCAGGGCGTGCGTCCATGAATGTCCAGTGTTGATCGATCACATCGATGCGATCGTTGACATGAGACGTCATCTTGTAGGAGAAGGAAAACTGGATCGGCCCAAGAGAGATTTGCTTAATAATTTAACCAACTCTACGAATCCATACGGACTTCCCTCAAATGATCGCCTTAACTGGACGAAAGACCTTGACGTCAAGACCGTAAGAGAACAACCTGAATTTGAACTCCTCTACTGGGTAGGCTGTTCTGGTTCATACGATCCCAGAAATCAAGCAGTATCTCGAGCATTGGTTAAGATACTGAACGCAGCTAAGGTGCGGTTCTCTGTTCTAGGAAATGAGGAGAAGTGCAATTGTGAAGTCGCAAGGCGTCTAGGCGAGGAGGGACGGTTCCAACAGGCAGCACTCGAACTAATTGAAGTGTTCGAAAAGTACAATGTTAAGAAAGTTCTCACCCAATGTCCCCACTGCTTCAACACTTTCAAGAATGAATATCCTGAATTCGGCGCGTCTTTTCAGGTAATCCATCATACACAATTCATCGCCGAGCTCCTCGAGTCAAAGCGCCTGATACTAAGAAGAGGAGCCGAACAGGTCGCTACTTTTCATGATCCATGCTATCTCGGAAGATACAATTCCGTGTTTGAAGCTCCCAGATCGATACTCTCGTCAATGGCGCAAGTGACAATTCGAGAGATGCCTCGTCACGGTAAGGATAGTTTCTGCTGCGGAGCTGGCGGAGCGAATTTTTGGTATAAAGTGGACCAAAAAAGAAGGACCAACCTGATACGTTTCGAAGAAGCAGCAGAGACAGGGTCGAATATAATTGTAACTGCGTGTCCCTTTTGCACATCAATGTTTGAGGACGCTGCTCTATCGTTCGAATCTACAAATTCAACTAGAGTGAAGGATATTGCCGAACTCGTAGCAGACTTAATCGATTCTTAATCGATTCATCTCAATTTTATTAGTTTGAACGAGTCTTTGGAGGTTTCGCTCGGCGGGGAATCGTGGTAAATATCATAGTGCTCGTTAAGCAAGTTCTACAAACTGCTGATCTCAAAATAGACAAAACAACCAAGGCCATAGTGACGCAGGGAGTTGCTCGAGTAATAAGTGAGACTGATAAGAATGCACTGGAGGAATCGATTCGAATCAAGGAGAAAAACGGAGGGAAGATCACAGCAATAAGTATGGGTCCCGCTGAAGCAAGAGAAGCGCTGAGAGAGGCGCTAGCGATGGGGGCGGACGAAGCAATTCTCCTGACCGATCCACGATTTGAAGGATCAGATGCACACGCAGTCGCGAGTGTGCTAGCCGCAGCAGTCACAAAGATAGCGGACTACGATTTGATAATCTGTGGCGCGTATTCTGAAGACATGTTCGCGTTTCAAGTAGGACCAAGACTAGCAGAGGCGTGTAATTTGCCTCAGTTGACTTACGTAACCAAGATAGAATTGCAGGGCAGCCAGATAATCGTCGAGAGGGATTTGGAGAATGAACGCCAGGTCGTCGAAGGTAGACTGCCCTGCTTGGTAACGGTTGTGAGAGAAATCAACGAACCCAGACTCCCTACACTGATGGCAATTATGGCTTCATCGAAGAAGCCGACCTCTGTATGGTCGGCAGATGACCTACGACTTACGGAGAGCGAGTTGGGATACAACGGGTCTCTCGACGAATTGCTAAGAAGTACCGTTACCACGGGGGAAAGAAAACGTACAATCCTACAAGGAGAAGCAAAAGACGCAGTCTCCAAGCTTACTCGAGCTCTTCAACAGGAAGGTTTCTTGAGGGGTTAAGGGGTGGCGCAAGAGAAACGCGACATCTGGATTTTTTCAGATCACCTTCAACACGGATTCGAACTTCTAGGCAAGGGAAAGGAGCTTTCGGAGGAACTGAGCTCAGATCTCGTTGCGTTTGCAACGACCTCTACCAGTGCTGACGAATACGTTAGACATGGTGCTGACAAAGTTGTTCTTGTAACTAATCCACTGTTACGAGAATTCCAGGTTGACACATACACTGACGCGTTGTCGGAGTTGGCGAATGAACATAAACCGGATGCAATCCTGATTGGAGCGACTAGAATTGGATTGGAACTTGCACCCCGCCTAGCAGAACGGTTGAAAACAGGTTGTGTGACTGAGGCTACACGAGTTGAGTTAGATGCAGACAAGAAATTCCTCCTTATGGACAGAGTCACTATGGGAGGCAACCTTATGGAAACGCACATTTCTCGGTCAAAGCCGCAAATTGCAACTGTGCCTAGGGGTGTCTTTGCCCAGAGAGCACCAGACCCGTCAAACAAGGGTCAAGTAATCATTGCTGAGCCGACGATCAAAGACCCCACTACGAAGCTCCTCGAAAGGAAGCCTAAGGAGGTAAAGGGAGTAAAATTGTCAGAGGCTACAATAATCGTGTCCTTCGGTCGAGGAGTCCGAAAGAAAGAGGATATGATGATGATAGAGGACTTTGCGAAAGCCCTTGGCGCTGTAGTGGGATGTTCTCGTCCAGTTGCCGAAGACCTCGGATGGTTGCCTGAAGAGCAATACATTGGACTGTCAGGCCAGAAGGTCAATCCGAAATTATACTTCGCTTGCGGAATTTCAGGTCAAATTCAGCATCTTACAGGAATAAGAAACAGCAAAATTATTGTATCAATTAATAATGACCCAAAGGCTCCGATTTTTGAGTTCAGCGACTATGGCATCGTTGGCGACCTCTATGTGATATTGCCCCTCCTAACCGAAAACATCCGTCAACTGGCCAGAAGTTAATCCTTACCAACAAACGAGGGCATCGAGAGAACAGCAGCTGAAAGAAGAGTAATAAAGAGCCTGGGATCCCGTGCAAGAGATAACAAGATCTTCCCCTGAAAATCGATGTCCGCTGCTCTTCCCAAGATTTCATCGTTTCTTAACTCCTTCGCCATAGTGAAGATTCTACTAAGCTGCCTATCTGGCATCCCATACATGAGGCGCCTTAGCAAACTCATCGCTTTCAAATCGAAACCAAATAGACGCCTCCAAGAATCTTCATAACTCTTCAGGAATGAGGACGACATATCATCACGCAGTATAGCGTTGGCTGCGGTTTGTCCCGCAAGTTTTCCGCAGGCCAGCCCAAATACTATACCTCCGCCCGTTGTTGGCTTGACTTGAGAAGCAGCGTCACCAACTGCTAAAACAGCGTCCGAGTAGGTCTGGCCAACCGCACCATTCACTGGAATAGGATGAAAGCTAGGTCTCGTAACATACTTTGCGTTTCTAAGTTTTGACGACACTATTGGATGCTTCTTCAGAAACCTTTCAAGGCATAGTTGTACATTGGACCCAACAGCAGCCCCCAAACCAACCTTCGCAGAACCATCCTTTCGAGGAATAATCCAACCAAAAAATCCTGGGGCAAATTCTTGGCCAAAATACAATTCGACAAGATCTGTATCAATATCTGTGACATGTTCGACGTGAATTTGGGCTGAGTTAACGAATTTCCGAACGTCATGTTGAAAGGCACCGACTTGCCTCGAAACCGGGGCTCCACACCCTCCCGCATCGATCACCATCTTGCAAGAAATTTCACTACGAGAAGTCTTTAGTTTGATCAAATTACCAGATCGCTTGATAGTGTCTACTCTGGAATCTAGACGGAGGACTACTCCCTTCTGCACCGCAAGAGAAGCGAGATACTTGTCGAACTTTGCTCTGTTAATCACCCAGGTAATTGGAGTTGGCCGACGTAGGACTAAACGTTCCCCATTTGGGGAACTTATTATTGCACCTTTAATCTCATTTTCCACAAAATCCTTAGAAAACTGAGGACTATATCGCTTGAAAAATTCTATTCCGACATGACCTGAACAGTGAGATGGAAAACCAATCTCTGAATGCTCTTCGAAGACCGCGACGGAAACTCCCCTTTCTGCGGCCGCAATTGCTGATGACGCACCGCTGACGCCACAACCTACAATGGCTAGGTCGACTAATTGTGTTAACAAGTATCAATCTTGCTTTCGACGTTCTGGTTGATCTGCGAGCTCTACGCGTCTCTTACCTTTCATCTGCCTTGAGACTCGAATTGCCCCGTTAACTTCCAATTTCATAAGTATCTCATTCAATTCGCGGAAACTCAGGTCCTCTTTCCCGTTTTTCACTTCTTTTAGCAATTCGTCATCGGTCAACGGACCCTTTCGTCCGATTAGATCGAGCACAGTGAGTTGAAGTGGTCGCGGTCCCCAAACTTTCGTTGCCAAAGCGTAACCGCTACCTATGCTACTGGAGTGGGTGCTGCAGCTCGTTCTCGCCTAAGCCTCTTGGAGAACTTCTGATACCATGCGTCATCTTCGGGAGTAATACTAGGCCCTACGCGTTCCATTGCTTCGTCGAAATCACGACGTGAAACCTCTGCGGCATTGACATCCTCCCGCAATGCATTCATGGCTGCTTCTCTACAAATCGCTTCAATATCTGCTCCTGAATATCCCTGCACTTTTCGCGCCAGCTCATCCACAGTTACATCTCGCGAGAGAGGCATCGAAGCTGCATGAATCTTGAAGATCTCCTTGAGGGAATCGACGTCCGGTGAAGGCACATAGATCAGCCTGTCGAATCTTCCTGGACGCATCACGGCAGGATCTAGGATGTCGGGTCGATTTGTCGCCGCGATTACAAGAACGTTCTGCAATGTCTCTATGCCATCAATCTCGGTCAAGAGTTGGCTGATAACACGTTCACTTGCTCCAGAATCTGCATATCCTAAACCACGTTTTGGCACGATCGCATCAAGTTCGTCAAAGAAGATTATTGAGGGGGCGGCCGTCCTTCCTTTTCGGAATACTTCTCGAATAGCCTTTTCTGACTCACCAACCCATTTGGAAAATATTTCAGGTCCTTTGATTGATATGAAATTAGCTTCGCTTTCCGTGGCGACGGCGCGCGCTAAAAGTGTCTTGCCGCATCCTGGCGGTCCATACAGGAGGATCCCACGTGGAGGCTTTATCCCCATTCTCTTGAACACTTCAGGTTTCTTCAGCGGCCATTCCACAGATTCCATAAGTTCCTGCTTTACTCGTTTCAGCCCGCCCACTTGCGTCCATTGTACTTGCGGCACTTCGACGTAGACTTCGCGCATTGCTGTGGGAGTAATCTCTCGGTATGCCGACATGAAATCGTCCATGATTACCACCATCTTTTCCAAGATTTCGGGCGGAATCCGCTCCTCTTCTAAGTTTATTTCAGGTATGTAGCGTCTGAGTGCTTTCATTGCCGCCTCCCTACATAATGACGCAATATCGGCTCCAGTGTATCCGTGTGTCACATCAGATAGACGTTTAAGATCAACGTCCTCGCCGAGTGGCATGTTTCGCGTGTGAATTTGCAGTACTTCAAACCTTCCGGCCTTGTCTGGAACACCAATCTCTATCTCTCGATCAAATCTTCCTGGGCGTCGCAAAGCTGGGTCAATCGCGTTAGGACGGTTTGTTGCTCCAATCACGATGATATTGCCGCGCGAGCCCATTCCGTCCATTAAAGATAGTAGTTGCGCGACTACTCGTCTTTCTACTTCTCCCGTCACCTCTTCTCGTTTCGGCGCGATGGCATCCATCTCATCGATGAAGATTATGCTGGGTGATGTTTCCTGTGCCTTCTGGAATATCTCGCGCAATCTCGCCTCAGACTCTCCGTAGAACTTGGACATAATCTCAGGTCCAGAAATTACATAGAAATTAGCGTCAGACTCGTTCGCGACAGCTTTAGCTAATAGCGTCTTTCCGCACCCGGGCGGGCCGTAAAGGAATACTCCTCTAGGCGGTTCTATGCCTAATCGTTGGAAGAGTTCAGGGTGTCGGAGTGGAAGTTCGACCATTTCCCGAATTCGCTGAATTTCCTCATGTAAACCACCTATGTCTTCGTAAGTCACTATCGGGATGCCCTTTTTCTCGGGCGTCGGTTCGCTAAGTACTTGGACGTGTGCTGCCTCTGTAATCTTAACTGCGCCGTGAGGTCGAGTTCTAGTTACAATAAGCGGCACAGCGCTTCCGAAGATGGAGAGGAGAGTCATGTCTCCTTCGATGAATGGCATGTCCATGAACCGTCGTTTGACGAAACTCACGAACTCCTCATCAACACTTAATCGTACGTCAGTGGGGGCGAAGACGATAGCTTGAGCGTCCTTGACATCTGCCTTCCTTACGCTGACATATTCATTTAGGGCTACACCAGCATTTCTGCGAATGAGGCCATCCATTCTGACAATTTCCTGCCCTTGATCCTCTGCATAAGCTGGCCAGGCTACGGCGACGGTCATTTTCTTTCCGTGAATTTCGACAAAATCTCCGGCAGTACTTCCAAGCTTTTGCATAGTATCGTTGTCGATACGAACCTTACCGTGACCAACATCTCTTTGTCTGGCGTCAGCAACTCGTAAAGATATTTCTTTGCTACTCATTTCTAATCATTCTGAACGTAGTATTCGCGTTGAAGAAACTTGGATGGTGAGACTAAAATTGCTTTTGCACTAGTTTTCAACTGCTACAATATCAAGTCCTGTAACCAAACATACGAGCTTGATGCTTCATCACAAAGAGATGGAATATTACCGTAGATTGGCGCTATTCATATGTTAAAATGTTACTAAGAGTAACGGAAATTAGACTCTTCCCATTCTTAGGACCTGAATTTCACTTACGGTGTCGATGGAGCGAATTGCTTCCTCAACTTGGTCCATGTGTCCAGCAGCATCTTCAGGAAGAACTACGTGCGCGATAAGAGCAACTAGACCGAAGGCAACTGGCTCTTCGTCGAACCTTTGCACAATGGAACCGGTGGGCAGAGAATCCTTCACTCTTGACTTCAGCGGATTAAGATCGACATTTGCTTCTTTGGGGAAGATCTTGATTGAAGCGAGAACTTTCGCCAAGTGCTTATAACCGCTATTTCATGGACCTGTATATCCACACTTCACACAGCGGTACGGCCTACCGAACATTCTACATTTCTCGCATCGCCAGACTGTCACTTCGCCGCAGCTGGGACACGGAAATTTCACTGCACCCTCGCCTGGCAGAATTGTGCGGGAACACCAGGAGCAGGTTGGCATCCGTATGACTTTTTCATTCACTGTGGATGTTGCACTCATGACTAACCCTTCGAAGGCAGACACGCATTGCGTGAACGTTATAAACTGATTGCTAAAAGACTGAATTTATCTAACAATAACCGGCAGATTCAAACAGCGGACCACACAGGGCTGTGTCTTGTCACATGTGGGTTGAGCGTATTGGTCAACATCGACTCTGTCTGTGATCTTGGCGACTTCAGACGATTTATGATCTTCAGCACGTGCCAATCATACATACCTGCCGAACTGGATGAAGATGAGACAGTCTATCCGGAGCGGTCGTCTGACAAGGGGACGATGTATGTTGAAGCGGAAGACAAGGCAACTGTTCATCAGATTCGAGAAATCCGATTCGCTAGGGTCTCAAACGTACTTGGCATTATATACAACTCGAAGAGTGGCAGAACTCAGCTCAAGTGGCGTCATTTGAAAGGGAGGATGGGGCGCCTTAGCGGTGAAGCAAGCCCAAATACATTGGTCAACCTATTTGCCTCAAGAGCCCTTCCCGAATCTTATGCGATTAACGATCGTCGCAAAGAGCAGCAGGAACCGGAAGAAACTCCCGTAGAGCCGGCAGAAGACAATCAGATAGACGAGGCCTTTGCGGACACATGATAACCAATCACAAGAAAAGCAGTCTCAAACCATCATGATTACAACGAATTGATACGTTATAGCTCAGAGAACTAAATTCAGTTCTCATCACGAATACGAATAGAAAACATTGCGCCTCGAACACGAAGTTAGGAAGAATATGCTGCTGGAACAGCACTACGTGCATGGAGATTGGAGGATCATTAAGATCTACGAACGAGGCAAGCTTCTTGAATTAGTAGTACGTCGGAGAACGCCCTGCTAGCCACACACTTATACATTGTACGTAGACATTTCAATCGAGGGCTGAATGTGGGTGTCGACTTAGCTGACGTAGTGACTCAACGACCAATTACCCTAGACAGTCTGGCTAACAAAACACTAGCTGTCGATGCCTACAATGCTCTTTACCAATTTTTGGCCATAATACGACAACCCGATGGAACGCCGTTAAAGGACAGACAAGGAAGAGTGACAAGTCACTTGAGCGGATTATTGTACAGGACTGCAAACTTATGCGAGAAGGGAATTAGGTTGTCGTTTGTTTTCGATGGTAAGCCTCCTGAACTGAAGGAATCAGAAATTCAGAAGAGACGGCAGATCAAACAGACTGCTATAATTCATTATCACCGAGCACTTAGGGAAGGCAAACTTGAAGAAGCTAGAACTTATGCCCAGGCGACCTCGACGTTAAAGGACGCAATGATAGATGACGCGAAAACGCTTCTTACTGCTATGGGTCAACCGTGGGTTCAAGCACCGTCTGAAGGTGAAGCTCAAGCCTCATACATGGCGTCTAGAGGTGACGTATGGTCTGTTGCCTCTCAAGATCATGATTCACTACTATTTGGTGCCCCGCGCATGGTGAAGAACCTGACAATTACCGGTCGTAGAAAGCTTCCACGCAGAGACGCTTACGTCGAGTTAGAGCCCGAACTAATCGAGTTGCCGCATGTACTCCAAGAGTTATCCATTACGCGTGAACAGCTAATTGACGTAGGCATCCTAATCGGCACAGACTTCAATGCTGGAGTAAAGGGAATAGGTCCAAAGACAGCTTTGAAACTTATCCGTGAGTATGGGCAACTTGAGAAAATTCTAGAGAATGACGACTCCCTTGAAATTGATCCGAATTATATTCGCGCTCGTGAAATCTTCATTCACCCGAATGTGACATCTGAATATTCGTTGCAATGGTCGAAACCGGACGAAGATAAGATCATCTCTTTCCTTTGTCGCGAACGAGCCTTCTCGGAAGATAGGGTGAGAAAAGCGGTATCTAGGATGGCTAAGGTGTCAGACACTAAAATCAAAGCCGGGGACACATTAGAATCTTACTTTCTGTAAACCTTCAAAGGCTCCATCCGCGTTTGCCCCTCATAGGCACGAAAGCGACTCCACCGAGACTTTCACGGCTCACTGCTCCACTTTGACTTTTTCTCACGCGAATTAGTTCCTGGTAGAATTGAGCGTGTCCAACTGGGATAAGCAAGACACCCCCTGCACGCAGCTGGCTGATTAAGCGTTCTGGAATTTCAGGTGCTGCGCTCGTCGTGAGGATAACGTCGAACGACTCCACGTTATCCAGCCCCTCGGATGCATCACCTTCAAGGAAACTCACTCTATCAGCGTATCCTATTCGATCTACGTTCTCTTTTCCAATGTGGGCCAATTCAGGCACTATCTCCACAGCCCAAACATGTCCCCAGTCTATTGGAGAATGATCATTCGGAGCCACAACTTCAGCATATACACAGCTCATGTAACCGCATCCACCTCCCACTTCAAGTACGCGATGACCCAACTTCATCCCGCTGAACTCACATAATAATGCGGTCATATGCAGCGCGCTTGTTGTCTGTCCAAATCGTATCGGCAGCGGCGAATCAACATACGCATGATTTCGAACATCTGAGGGAAGGAATTCCTCTCGAGGGACCTTCATCATGGCCGCAATCACGCTAGGAGTTCGCAATATGTTTTGGTCTACGAGATCATTAATTGCTTCACGTCGCCAAGACGAAAAATCTCTCATCCTGTAGTTTTAATCGTTCTCATACCAATAAACGTTACACGATTCTGGTGCAACATGTTGAGATTCATCGAAGAGTTCGTTGCACGCGGTCACCCAAACATTATTGCCACTCACCCCACTACTTTAGAGATCACAAAAGATCTTTCACTAACCAAGACGGGTGACTGCATCATCGCGGTCGAAGCGTCAAAAGGGCTAATTGAATTATCAAGAGACTTCAGGAAGGCATGTGTGAATGATGAATCAAGAATTACCGTTGAGTTGAATGTGTCAGGTGTCGTAGAGCGAATCGCGGGAACAGGAAGTCATCTTCTAACTCTTACGGATGAAAGAGACCTCGTCGTTAGAAAATCAACTTACGTCTCGAATAGGACATTAATGATCAATGCGGATAGGGCCGCCTCAGATCTTCCTAGGGAGTTTGTACAGGGCTTGAATTCACCCTCAAGTACTATTCACATTCGCTTGACTGTTTACGTTTAGTTTACTCACGCTATCCTTGCGTCAATAGCCACCTCGACACGGCTCGGTCCGACTTCTCTTATTACTCGCAGAAAGGGCAACGAGATCACCTTTCTCCCAACGCTCTCTATTCCAGATCGAAACAGGGCCGAGCACTGCTGTAACGCGTTCTCTCGCGAGACAAAATGATAGAAGTGCACTATCCCTCCATCCTTCCTGAGCAGTTTAGATGCGGCCCCGAGGAACGCTTGCGAGTCTGCGGGTAAGTTCATTACGACGCGATCGGCAATTCCAGGGGATTTCGCGGCAAAATTCTGCGCGTCATCCAGAACCGGGATGACCCTATCGGCAACCTCGTTCGCGAAGATGTTTTCTTTTAGATACTTGTACGCACTAGGATTCAAATCAACTGAAAACACCCGCGCGCCTTGTTGCTTCTTCGCAATGAGAATTGAATACGTACCCACGCCCGCAAACATGTCAACGACAACTTCACCATCCTTGACTTGGCTCGCCAGGCGCATACGTTCATGTGCCAACCTCGGATTAAAATAGACGGAGCTGACGTCAAGAGAAAACTTCGAAGAAAATTCTATGTGGACGGTTTCCGGACTTCCAGCACCTTGTATTACTTCAATTCCTGGAATCCGATACTGACCAGATATCTTCTCCGTCTTATTGACCACCAGTCGTAAATGCGGATTTAATCTCATAAGACCTTCAGCAATGATCTTGGAGAAAAGTTGCAGTTCATCGTCTAGCTGGAGAATCCCAATATCGCCTACGATGTCATAAGAACGCGGAAGCTGATTCATCACATACAAGGGAAGAACTTCTCCTACAGCTTGACGGAGATCCCTTGGTCTCCTCGATGAGGCAGCAAATATAGCTTGAACTAGTTCTGCCTCGGAAAAGTTCGCTGACATATAATCGAATTCGGCCTTTGAGAGGTCTCGTTTGACAGGAATTACTAGAGAGTTGTCTCTTCTGATAAACTCACGAGTGCCGTCAAGGAGTTGCAGTTTAATCAAGAAGCGGATTGCGCGCTGGACATTTCCATATTGAACTGCAATTCCATATCCTTTCATTATCCAATCCTCGCATCTTTTGCCTCACGCAACTCTAAATACTTGAACAATGGACCATCATTCTTGAGAGGTCTCGATTTTGGTGCAATGGCGAAGGCGGGAGGAAGTAATAGGCAAAGATGTCATCGATAGCGACGCCAACAGGATCGGAAGCGCTAAGGATCTTGCTTGGTCTGAGGATGGAGTATTTGCACTAGTTGTAGAAGGCGTAGACGAAGAGGAGTCATTCCTACCGTTTGATAATGTTGAGAGGGTTGGTGACGTGATCTTTGTAAAAGCGAAGACATCACTCGTATCAATTCCGACAAGGCCCTGCCCTATGTGCAAGCATAGGAATCCTATGGAAGCTATGTTCTGTGCAAAGTGTGGACGCGCGCTCGAGGAAGATGAAAAATCGGTGAAGAAATGATACAGCTTGGTAAGCCGGTCACATTGTTGCAAAACAGTATGCTTCCTATCACGTAACAACGTAAAGTTGCGTCTAATATGCAAGTGCAACTTTCGTATATCCTGAAGCGCGTATAATAATACGATAAACGGGAGTGTATACTCAAAATGGGTTCAGTGAGCATAAACAGACGTCTTTCGACACTCTTCCTGTTCATCCTAGTCATACTCATGCTGTCTAGTCCGTTGGGACTGCTGATTCCAGCTCAGATAGTTCCACGCGCCTCAGCCATGACCGTCTCAGCTGCTCCCTCCTCCAGTTTCAGTCTGAATGAATGGAATGTACCCACGCCAGGTTCAGGTCCATGGGGCATAACCACAGACCAGCTTGGTAACATTTGGTTCACGGAAAACGTGACGAATAAGCTTGCAACCTATAACCCTAACACCAATAATTTCACGGAATGGGGCATACCCGGCGGAGGAAGCCCACGATATGTCTTCACGAAGCAAGCACCAACGAGCATCAGCGGCGGCAGGAATGTAACCCAAGTTTATTTCACGGAATACTCCTCGAGCAAAGTTGGCTACTTCAACAGTTGGAATGGAACGTTCTATGAGTGGCAGTTGCCAGCAGGCAGCAACCCTGTTAGCGTCTTCGTTGACGATAATTACACCATCTGGTTCACGGAATCAGGTCGGGATGTTATTGGACGCCTTACGCCAGCCACGAATCAGCTGACCGAGTGGACCCTTCCCGGAGCAACGACCGCGGCGGGAACCCCGTCACTTAAACCGTGGGGAATTTTCGTCCAGTCCGCGTTAACCGGAACATACCATAACGTAACCGATCGATACGTTTGGTTTACGGAATTGTCAAATAACGCTATTGGAAGACTCCAAATAACGAACAATCTTCTGATCCTGTGGGACCTGAGCAGTATCAACATTATTCCTGGACTTAACTATGGACCCATGGACATCACAGTAGACTCAACCAACCCAGGAAACGTCATCTTCTCCGCAAGCACGGGCGATCGAATCTCAGTACTCCAGAACTGCGGCACGACGTGTACAGGCTACACTGAATATGCTCTCCCGTCTCGAACATCAATCGCGAAACCTACGAGTGTCACCGTGGATTCGTCGCGTGGTGGAGTCTGGTTCCCGGAGTATAATACCGGGATAGTGGCTTTTGCTGACAGATCAGCGCAAGGAGAGACGGGCGCCGTTCCAACTTCTACGGCGTGTGTAATCCCACCGACCGCGGGTCCTGCATGCTCAACGCCTTCTGGATATTCAGCAAAAACAGTAACGCCAACGGTTACCAACAATGTGCAAGGTTATTCTAGTATCGGAAATCCGTTGCCCTCAGCTGCGGTTTCCGTTTACCAGGGACCAATTAATGGCGTCACAGAATACAAACTGCCAACCAACAATTCGCTACCTAACTTTGTCACAGTCGATTATCA
>CAZAGP010000280.1:0-12563 GCA_964484575.1 uncultured Candidatus Bathyarchaeia archaeon
CAATCCGCGAAGCCCTTCTACTCCACGTAGATTATCCGCGCGTCAGAGAAATCTACCGATCACTACGCGAGGGATCCATTGAACTTTCACTCTTCAAAGCCAAAGAGCATCCGACCCCCTTCGCGTACCACTTACTCAACAAGCACGTTGACGTGCCAGAGCTGATTGCTCCCGAAACCATTGAGAAGGACACTATTAACAGATTGAAATTCAGCCTCGATAACATTAGCGTCGACCTCATATGTTTCGAGTGCGGGAAGACAGGCTATAGCCTAACTGTAAAGGATCTGCCTTCTAAACCCTCATGCGAGTCTTGCAAGTCAGGCCTCTTGGCAGTTTCGACTTGGTCCACCGATTTTGTTAGAGGCTTACTACAAAAGAAGCTCCATGGAGCGACGTTAGAGGAGGATGAGAGAGCGCTTCTAGCAAAGAGCAGACGATCGGCAGATCTCGTCCTCTCATACGGCCGTCGAGCGGTAATTGCACAATGCGTCTATGGTATAGGCCCTCAGACAGCTAGCAGAATCCTAGCCAAGATGCACGACGACGAGAGAGAGTTTTACAAGGATCTACTTGAAGCGAAATTGCATTTCATAACTACAAGACAGTTTTGGGATAAATCGTAGCCCAAACGCTCCTCCTTTGGTATATTGAACCTGACTAAAATTGTTACAAACTCGGTTCTTGCACATCAATAGCGAGTCCCAACTCGGCAAGGTAATAATGCACCATCAACCTGTTTCTCATGGTAGTCATCATCACGAGTTCCACCACACCATGCCACTTGCAATCATGCGATGCGTATACTGCGGCACGCAGAAACCCTATCGTGAAAGGAAATTCCATGAAAACCATTAAGCAAAAGGCTGAAACGTCTCAGAATAGCGATCGAAAAATGAACAGCTGAAAAGCGTTTCTTCTGCACGAATGAGCTCGCCAGGGCATCGAGTTTAAATTATAGTGCTCGACGCCGCGAATGCGTCGACGTAAATCACTAGGCTTTTATCGAAACATTGGCCAACTACGTCCAGAAATATCATGTACACTATTCGCCAATGCGGTAAGTATGCCGTAGTAATCCTGCTAGTTGTTGGCCTTACGATGGTTATGAGTGGAGTCATTAGTGTTTACGCGTATCCAGGTTTAGGTCCCAATATCCAAGCTCAAGATTTCATCCTCACAGCAAGCAAGACGCTCATCACCTTCCAGCCGGGCATGTCTGGTTCTCTGGTGATTTGGGCTACTCTGTATTGCCCGAATTCAACATCATCGTTCGTTAGTGTTGGACCTTCGCCTCCATCGTTTGCTTGTGATACGACAATACTGCCGGTTGTCAACCTACAGATTGTTAGTGGCTGCCCAAGCGGAGCATTGTGTCTTCTCGACAGAACTCAGATCATGATCCCGCCAGTAGGACCTATCGCGTCAGAGAGTGCCACTAACTTCTTCGTCTACTCCTTCTACCCCTCAGGAGGCGGCGTATCCGTCGTAACGGTAGTAGGAACAGACCAGTTCGGACACACCCATTCAGTCCAGTTCGGCGTTGCTATCGGCTACTTTGGATAAAGCGTAACCTAACTTTCCCTACAGGATTCAGCCTGTTGGCTGAAATCCAACCACGACGTGGTATAGCGTGAGCTGAGCGGCGTAAGAATAGAAATGCTCAATATTCGGCCTTTTTTGTTTTGCCTGTCAGTTAGAGTTGGAATAGTGTGTCACTGTTAGAGAATAGTTTGACCCAAATCAGATTTATCGCCGGAGTTGAGAAAGTGGAGCACGTCCGATTCTCAACGGGTGACCAACTCTGGGTTCGATTCAACCGTCCGATTGACATGCAGAAACTAGAACGAGTTGTAAGTGAGAAAGGTTTCCGGTTGATCAAGTTTGGAGGACTCCTAGCGAAGCTACCACGTGGACTAAGTGAAGTTCTATGGGATGGGGTAACTCACATCATGGTGAAAGAGATCAGCGATTGGGGCAGGTTAACGTCGCTCGTAGGTTTCGAGCCAGATGGAATCGCGAAAATCGCTATCGACCTTCATGGTTCAAATCAAATCTTCATAGCACTGAACGAAGCAGGCATTCAACTCCTATTCGATTATCTCGGCGTCAAATACATTCCGCCGTCAAAGCCGGCTGTAGCGCCCCTAAAGGCGACTGCACCGCTGCCCAAATCTTCACCATCTCTTCAACCCGCTACTAATCCGCAAACTCCTCCGGCTGAGGCGAAAACGCTGACACCAGCGCAAACATCTACAACAGAGAAAACAGTAGCATAGATCGTCAACGCAACGCAGCCGACGGCCTCTGAGCCCATCCTTGCAAGAAAAATGCCGCCGCCTGGCGGAGTATACTCACCAGGTAGATTTGCAAGCTCCTTGCTGAAATCTTGGAATGAAAGGTCGTTATCAATAGATGTAGCATATTCCGAAAATAGTGCCCTTGCCTGCGCGAGATCGTCCGTCGTTTTGACTATGGAGATCAAGTTCAGTTACTAGCTACGCAGGACGAATCGAATCCCCAATTCGGACGGTTCCGCCTTCGAGTATTTCCGCGCGAAGTCCCCCTCTATGTATTAATCCACTGATAACTTTCTTCTGAGTAATTTCCTCCAAGTATTCACATGGTTCACATAATCGTATCCCGCGCGCCACTACTTCGCCCAATCGGAATCGCCTGTCGACAAGATGATTAAGCGGAACACCGCGAGTAACTATGTTTCTCCTACTCTCCAGAGGACTCAGGGTGGTCGCATTTTCCCTCTGTAAAGCTTCGAGGGATTCCAGCTCAATTAAGGTCAGTTGGCGAGCGGGTCCAGGCCTGTCTGAGAATTTGCCGGTTTGGTTTAAGTACCGATCGCCCTGGAGACCTTTCCCCGCGACAGCTCTAACCTCATCAACTGCAACCATTTCCTCTCCTGCTCTAGAGGTAATTTGAATGGCGACTACCCGCCCGACCCAACCTTCAGACATGTCCCTCTTTCACACGTCTGTTTCGGCTAAGATTCACATTTAAGATTAACATGAGCGCGAACAGGGTACCTGACGCCAGCAGCCACGTGAATGAACCATCCACTTGAGTCGAAGGTTCCTCGTGGACCCAGACGGCCTGAATTAACGTGGGAAATCGGATTTGAATAGGGTCGCCGAGTTGAAAAGACTGTTTCCCGTCCGTCCAATACGCGAAGGCAGATGCGGGTCCAATTACGATCGAGTTGAGAGACGGTTGACTTATGGAGTTAGCGTCATACCAGCCTGAACCCGCTGTGGTGCTCGTAGGTGAGGTAACGTTAACGAAGTATTGAACACGATATAACGCGCTGAGAGTAGTGTTCTCCGTTATCGTTATCGATCTTACTGTTGATATGTTGGAATCGTCCCATTGAACGAAAAGGAAGCGCGTATTGTTCTGATATACAGTTTCGGGCACGCCGTAACTATGAAAACCTGGACTCATCTCAACTTGCAACTGTCCTGTTGAGTGCACAGGGTAATCTTTTGAGTCCACAATGAAATCGCTGTTGGGTACAAGTCCGTTCACTTGGAGCACAATCTGGTCTGAAGCTGAAACAACCATAGGATAAGGGTTGGAGGCAATTTTCCATCCTTCACTGTCCCTCTCGAGCACAATCAGCGAGAAGGACTGTTGTGACGCGTTAGCGATTGAAGGGATATTCAGTCTAATACTGGCAGGTAATACGGTGCTGTTGAACTGGTGTATGCTCAAGAGCTGGTTTGTGCTGAAGTCGTACGCGGCCAACGCCACCTCCATACTTGATCGATAGCTTGGAGTAACATATGCACTTACGAAGAAAGGCTCACCACATAGCACGGATCGCGGTGCTTCAGGTTGGGAAATCGAATACTCGACATTTTGCATTGTCACATTAGATTTGAATCTAACACGGTCGAGTTGTAAGGCCTTGGAAGTTTCAATGAAGTTAACCGTTATACCTGTCGCCATAGTACTATAGGAGTTGTCTTTCAGGGGAGACCATACCTCATGCCCCATTTGGTCGAGCACGTGAAACTCTTTGTGCAAATAACCCGACTGATGCCACCCTTCTGTGGGCGCGTTCTGATAGAACCTGAGACCGGTCGGTTCGAATGTTGGGGCATGACCGTAGAGCATCATTAAGTTCGAATTGAGACTTGACGCGCCGTTAACCACGTACGGTGGAAGCCAAGCAGTGATCAGTATCAAACCATCAGTACTCGTCCAAGTTTGAGGGTCACTGGTCGCTATTGATGCTGCAGCTTCGGTTCCAACTGAGTAGCCGATTAGGAAAATATGTTTGTACCCTTGGGCGCTGATCCATTGATGAATCTGGCGTCCAATCGAAAACTGGCCCTGAAAGAGCTCTTGATAGATGGTGCGGTTCATTTCACGAGGTGATGGAGTGGACCCTCTTTCCAACGCGACCAAGCAGTAGTACTTTGTTAAATCCTGCAGGAATCGGATGGTACCGAACGACTCGTACTCGAGTGGATTAAGCAGGTAACCCCCCTGCGAACGTTCTACGCCACCACCAAGCCATAAGATGCAAGTGTCGCTTGCTGGTTGCTTCCAATAATACCAATACGCATCCCCAATCTGCACAACGACAGCGTTGGCGGGAGCGGGCAATTGCCCGGACACTGGAAGTATGGGGGATATCACCGCTGGAGTAGCAATCATTAGTATGATGAGGAATCGAAAGATCGTACTCCGCCTGCGACGACCGAGATTCGGATTCCTGATCAGCGCGTTAATTCCTAGCATCAGTGCTCCTAGGACAAGTACTCCGCTGAGCGCGTTAATGTTTGGGAAAATAGAATGTTTCCATTGAGCATCAATTGTCTTGGGTCCATCCATCAACACGGTCGAGATAGGTTCCGTTGAAGCGCTATCTCCTGTCCAATTTGTGAAACGTGAGGAGTCGGTCATTAGACCTAAGAAAGTCGGTGAATTCTGAACCATTGACGGGATACCGAACTGAGCAACTTCACCTTCCCGGTACCATCCACCACCTCCTGCCACACCCAAGTCGGAATTCACCGTGAGAAGGTACTGGGTCACGTAAATTGGCGCGATACTCATGTTTCCCGTAAACATGATGATGCGTGGGTTCGAACTCTGCCCGTCACTCCAACTAGTGAAGATAAGCCGCCTACCTAGACTCACCTGAAGTTGTGGAGGTACACCAAGACTATAGACGCTCCCTAGTTTGAGCGAGAGCACTACACTAGAACTGTTTGCAACTATTGGTCTACCATCAAGCGAGATTGTTAAGTTGGGTTGAATTTCGCTCAATACTAAGAGGCCGTTTTCAGCGATTTGCACAGAGAAATCGAATTCGCCTGCTTCATCATTGAACCATGCGTCCAGGACCCAAGCACGGGTTATCGCCGCAAGCCGCCACAACCCCGTGGACCCCGGCGCCTTTAGCAAGAACCTATACCCACCATACCCCGGACCCGAGAGAGTTGCATTCGTTACCAGACTTTGAACTACTGATCCGGTTCCTAGATCCCAGATGCCGACATCCATCATCCCGAACCGCGCTGAATACTCCACTTGGACATTGACGATGAAGAGTGCACCCGTTTGGACCGTAGCTGGGTACTGTACGGCAATAATCCTAGTAGGTGGTTCGGTGGCTTGGGCCAAGGGTAGACTGGAAGCAAGAAGCAACGCGAAGGCCATCATGATCACGAAACTACGATGCATCCAAACCCAACGAACAGGTTACGTGTGAATTATACAAAGGAATCGCCCTGCCGCAGTCCGCCGACAGCCTATTTTAGAAGAAGGCACATGATCAGATAGCGTGGGCCGGGGTAGCCAAGAGATCATAAAAGATGATCGGGCAGCCTGGTATGGCGTCGGCTTGCTAAGCCGATGACTCTCTGAGTCTCGCGGGTTCAAATCCCACCCCCGGCGCTCTTTGATTAACCCAGTACCCTCCATACACGTGGGGGAAATCCTCTCATTCGGATTATGGATGCAGAAGCAGGGGTATAGGAAGTCAACCTACAGGTATTGTATCTAAGTCCTCTCACCAACCCCTATTTCCGCCGTCGTGAAAGAATAGGGGACCATCTGGGGGTACTACATGTACATCATCCCATAGATTTCCCGGCCTGAGAGTTTCGAAACTGAGGATTTCGAAACCGGTTTCGAAACTGCAAGGTGTTACTAAGTTTCGAAACTGGGCCCTGAGAATGGGGGTTCTCGGCTGAGGTTAAGGATCTGTTGGGCTCTGTTAACATCCTCCGGATGGTCTGAGAGGAGGAGTTCGTAGATCTTACTCCTATACTTGGGAAAGCGAGCTGCGTTAATCTAGGATTTTCCAAGATTAACGCGAGTTCGGGAAGACAAAATAACCGATCAACACATCTCGTAACCTCGGAGGTGCAACCTTGACAAAATGCGTCCTCTTAGGTGACACTCTCGTTCCAAGCCGATTCATGGCAAGGATACTTTCGCAACTTGAAATCCGCGGAGTGAAATTCCTGCAATTGGATTGGAATCCTGAGCTTACACCAGCTGAATTCGCTAAGGTGACGCGACAAATAGAATCGAATGGTCCAATTGATCTTCCTGCTCAGCTGCTAGAGACGGTTCGCGAAGCGGATATTATTGTCACTAACCACGCACCTCTTTCGAGACATACGATAAGATCATCGCCTAATCTCAAACTGATTGCCTCAACTCGGAGCGGCACTGATAATATTGATCTAGCGGCAGCGCGCGAAAGAGGGATCACAGTCGTCAATTCCCCTGGAAGAAACGCTTCCGCAGTGGCGGATTACACAATTGGACTCATTATAGCGCTAAGTCGCCATATTGCCTCTGCCCACTGTAAGATGATAAATGGAATTTGGGATGAAAAGTGGAGCAGACCAGAAAACCTCTCCTTTGATCTTGCACAAAAAACAATAGGTATAATCGGATACGGAAATGCCGGACGAGAGGTTGCCATCAGATCACGAAGTTTCGGGATGAAAATCCTAGCATCTGATCCGTATCTGGACCCAGAATCGTTAGATGAATATGTGAAAATGACCGACCTAAACACTCTCCTTCGAGAGTCTGACATTGTAACGATTCACGCGCGATTAACTCCCGAGACGCGGAACCTTATAGGTGAAAGGGAATTACGCCTAATGAAGGCCAGTGCATATCTAATCAACACTGCAAGAGCTGAGATCGTCGACGAATCTGCATTACTGCGGTCACTTGAGCAAGATCGGATTCGGGGCGCGGCTCTGGACGTCTTTCATGATGAACCTCTAGCTCCAACTCATGATTTCACGAAACTGGAGAACGTAGTGCTGACGCCCCACCTTGCAGGTTTAACGGTGGAGGCGGAGCTGGAAAAGGGAATCAAGATGGTTGGCGATGAAATCCTTAGATTTGTTCAAGGGCACCGAATGTAACAGACATGAGGAGTACGCGCATTTTCCAAAGAGAATATGAGAAATCGTACTCCTCAGTGAAATTGACAATGATTTCCCATAATGGAACATCTACTAACACTTTCTCTAAATTGGCGCATTCTCTCACAACGCGTGGTATTTAGCGAAGGATGAGGAGTTCCTGCTCGGATTCGTTAATGTCGGACCTGAGCGATGTTGAGATTATTCGGAGCCTTCGCAAATTCGATACCGCAACAATATGCAACGTTGTCGCGACTTACCCTGATAGTGATATTTGCCTGAAGCTCTATGACGCTTGGAATGGCGAGTACTATACGGACACTTCAGTTCGCTGCGTCTACCCCGAAATCGGGCCTTTATGCGGGTATGCAGCCACAGCCTGGTACTCGGACGCACAGCCAGAACATGCAAAATCGGACCCTTGGCTCCTATACGAGCACCTAGACGCGACACCCAAGCCTGTGATTCTGGCGGCGAAACAGACCTACGCGAACGGTCTGCTAAACAAGTCAGGTCTTTTCGGAGGTATAATGACTGCTGGGTTCAAGGCCTTCGGAGTCATTGGAGTCGTCACAGACGGCCCAATGAGAGATTATCTGGAGATCCGTGGGGAAGGTGTCCAGTACCTCGCGACAGGCCTCTGTTCCGGGCACGGTGACATACAACTTCGAGGAGCAAACATCCCAATCTCAGTTGGGGGAATGGGCGTAAAGCCAGGAGAGATCATCCACATGGATCAATGCGGAGCCTGCAAGTTTCCCGCGGACAAACTACGGAAAGTCCTAGAGTACGCCACAGAGCTCCTACGCCGCGAAGCACGTGAGAAAGCTGTCTTCCAAGACTCAGACTTCAGCCTCAGAAAGTGGAAATCAACAGTTCAATCAGGCAAGAAACTCGTATAGAGAAAACGTGGATAAATCTAATACGGGTCTCAAGCACTGGGAAGGGCTGGGTCCTGCTCATGGTAAGCGCGACCATGCTTGCGATTGTTGGAGCATTGTGTTGGTTTTACGTTACGTTTCGCATCAAGACGCCTCTCGAACGTCGATGGGGCGAGTTTGGCCCAATTATCACATTTCTCTTCTTTAGTGCTGGCCTGGTTGGCGTATTGGTGGTCGTGTCAAGCTTAATTGGCCCCATACAATAGCTATGAACCTCTCAGCCAGATACTTCTCCTCCAAATCATTGTGATAAAGAAGCGGATAAAACCTGAGGAAGTCGCCCATTCGGTCTTGTTCCTCGCATCAGCAATTACAGGCGCCTGCCAGTGGACGGCGGATTCGTCGTATTGTAAAGTCTCAAATCCTCAATTCGGGATCGACTCACGATTATCTGCTAAGACACGTGAAGATGTCGCCGGTTCAGAGTCAGATCTTCCAGGTTGAGGAATCTACGACTTTTCAGTGCTCCTAGATGAACGACTGCTTGTGCCGCTCTAACACAGTTATTGCTTTCCTGCCTGTAACGCTGTTGATGGGATGTCTGCAATTTCAAGTATGAATCCGAACAAGCGTTCAGTGTCCATGTACGCGTAACCTGAACCCTCTGGATATTGGGGAGGGTTATATGACCATTGAAGGACACCAATTCCCAGCGCTTCCCATTTCTCGATTTCGTGTCTGAAATCTCGAACGTAGATCCCCAAATGATGAAATCCTTCTCCTCTCGTCTCTAGGAATTCTTGATGGATAGGGCGTCCCTCAAGTACTTGACATAATTCCAGTTCCAATAACGGAGCCATATCGGCGGTCAAGGAAAGCATCTTGAACTCGGCGGGCTTGCCGTGAACTGTTGCCGAAATTCCGGGATAGATTTCCTCAATGAACGGTCCTATTCCCATAGTCTTCGATAGTTGATCTGCGCGAGCTCGAGCATCTCTTACTACCATTCCGATTTGCGATTTCGTCGTCACATTTGGGACCGAGATCCGATTCTCTTTCATGTTATGGAGATCGAGTTAGTTATGAATTAAGATTTGTGATGTTGTCTCATCGTCTTCGTTTAGTTCGAGTGCCTTACACTACAACTACTTCTGCGTTAAGTAACTCTCCGACGCGACTAACCTTGCTTGCTAGTTTGCCGTAGGCTAGTGCCATGTGATGTGACGCGCCAGCTGAGCACCACCTGTCACAATAATCGCGTATGCTGCCGCTTGAATGCCGGAACGTCATCTGAGGGGCATGTAGGAGGCGTGGGTTCATCGGGAGTGATTATCCTTCAGCTACTACGAGTCGCCATTGGCCGTTCCGCAATGGTGTAATCGATAGGATTGTTACATTACCGGGTGCGTACGCGTACTCATAGGCAGCGCCGAATCCTTGCATTCCTCTATAGTAGATGCTGGGTTTGATTCGTACTGCTGCTCGACTCGTGGCGAGGGCCGGGTTACCGGTTCCGTCGTGGGAGAACATGATTGATTCATGATCGAAGTCAATGACATAGTTTTCAACAACAGTGGATTGGCCGGCGAGCTCTTGCAGAATTAGCATTGCGACGGCGGTGGGTATGTCGCCCTCCGGGGTTGATGGAATTCCTGTTGACATTAGTCGTCCAGCCCCGTAGTTGGAAATTATACCTATTCTAGGGTCTGCCAGCCAAGCCTGCTCGAACACAGCTAACGCGTCAAGTTGGCGGTCTCTAACTACTTGCTCTAACGCCAAGGCGAGGCGAACCGAACGCTCGAATGTTTCAGAGGGGATTTCATCTGCTTGGAAGCGATTGCGCTCTTCATCGATAACTGTCTTCACCTTTTCTGCGGGCATATTTTCTGCGAGTTTCGCTACAGTTTCCGGTTCGATGGGCCAGCATGATGGCCCTAGACTTTGTCTTAGGTTGAGTTCATCAACCATAAGGTCCGTCATACCTTCATACGTGTGGCCGACGAGACCTATGCGCGCATGCTTCAACCTCCTCACTGTTGCTGCTGCTGTAGCGTACTCGCTGATTTGAGTGAGCCCTTGAGGGTCGGTCACATGGCTTGTAATAATTCTGAAGCGTCTACCTGTGCGTAGCAGACCATTGGTCAGCTCTGGGAGGCCCGCCATGCCAGAATTGAGCATGATGATATCGAAGTTAGCTTCGTCAGGAAGCTGACGAACACTCTGCGTATTCCAAATCAGAATTGGTGCCTGAGTGCTGAGTAGCGCCCGCAGGGGAATGATACCTTTTTGGTAGGCCAGCTCAATAACGATTATGAGGTCCACGTTCGCCGCATTGAACATTTGCGCTGCGCGTTCTGCGTCTGGTTCATACTCTACAAATCCTGGGTTCACTACTTCACCATAATTTGAGAGGAGGGTAGCGAAATCGTTAGTAGCTTGAACAAACTTTGGTCGAAGGTGCCCCGTCTTGTTATAGTCATCTTCGAGCAGGCCCGTAACGATCAAACCGATCTTTGACCTATTCCTCATACTCAACCGAGCTCGTATACAATATTCTTGAGAATACTTTAGCTTCTCCTACTGCGGACGCTCCGACAGTTAATCAGTCTTGCATTAACCTTCTCTTGATGAATTTGACGTCCAGATACAACCCTACGCGGGGGGAATCTGAGTGGAACTCTCATTAAGGAACGCTGCACATAATCAACAGGTGATGACTTTGAGTCTGCTCTTAGCGAAGGTAACTCAGATCACAATATTGCTGAATAACAGGCCACGTGCATTGGCTAAGTTCTGTTCTACCCTGGGCAGAGCCCAAGTAAACATCTTAGCCCTGTTTGCGCCCGAGGTGAGAGGAAAAGGCAAGGTGCGTGTGTGGGTTGATCGGCCGGATGAAGCGAAGGACGTTCTGAAGCTGGCTAAGATTCAATTCTCTGAGGAAGAAGTCATTGCGATGGAATTAAGGAACCGGGCGGGCTCATTCGGAGAGGTCGCGGAGAAACTGGGCAGGGCTGGCATCAACATCAAATACGCCTACTCGGCGACTGCGGAGGGATCTGTTAAAGCAGTAGTCATTATGGCAGTGTCCGACCTGGTCAAGGCCCTTCGTATTCTTAGACGGAATATTGCGTGAGTAGATTTTCCTCAATAATGCAAAGGGTCCGACTTCATCAATTCTCGTATGACTGTGGTTGCGTAGCTTCCTGGAGGCAACGCGAACTCAGCAGTGACAGTGATATCACCATTCGTCTGTTCATCTACTCGTACTGTCGGGTTCACATCAAGGAAAGCGGGGCGCTCATTCCCTGTTGAACTTAATTCAGGTAATTCATGGATTCGAAAACTATCTGTAGTCACACCATCCTCTTCTAGTAGTGATCGCTGGATCCCGCCAGCGACTCCACCTGTGAGTTTAGTCCTGTAGCCAATCAGTGGCAAAGATTCTCGTCTGCAATCTTCTTCGAGTTCAAGCATCCTGCTAAGTGTTCGATTGAATAGGAAAGCTTGGTACGCGTGAACGAACAGTGTTCTAAGGGTCTTTGGTAGTCTTCTCAATGCCCCCGCGTAGTTTTCGGGATTCCTGGCTAATTCTGTGAGCATCATTCGTTCGTATGTGAGGCGCTGTGGATATCGCTGGAGAGCACTCCGATAGTCTCTCGTCTCGTCTAAGTATCGTCTCGCTTCTCGGGAATCTTCAGGCTCTGTATCAAATGGCCTACCGAGATACTCGAGAACGGATTTCTCAAGATTCCCCTTGACAAGTTCTCTTCCAACAAGGTGCGTGTTCGGTCTGATTGTGCCGAAGCGTTGGTAGCCGAAGTAATTCGGTACACCATTACTCTTGATTTGTTCGCAGGCTGCTCGGACTACGGTCGCGATGGACTGTTCATGCAGGGAGAGTCTTCTGATAACGACGTGGAATTTGTTGCCTTTCAAATCCCCCGTATTGAGTCTGAAGTCTGATCTATCAAAATCATACAGTCGGATTCCGTTCATCTTTATTTCGCGGAGTCGATCTTCTTCAACTCTCCATGCCGATACCCGTTGAGTGGTCAAAGCACGTTTGTCCTTGTTACCTGCATAGCTGAATCGTTCTCGTGATACGCCAATCGTTCTTGCAATGGCAAAGATCGCGCCGGCGGTTTCCCAGTTGCTTTTCTCCAACGTGAAGTGCGTGTATTCGCCCGTTGAGTTATGTGGTGGTTGGACAGGAATCTCGTTTACAACGAAATCATCCAGGCGCTCTCTAAGTTCTCCACCG
>CAZAGP010000281.1:0-10322 GCA_964484575.1 uncultured Candidatus Bathyarchaeia archaeon
TCATCGATAAGTCGAAGGAGGTTAACGCGAACATTGTAGCCTCCTCCGCACTTTTGAGCACAACCATGCCTGTGCAGAGTGAGATCGTAAAATCCCTAGCAGCCCGAGGCCTGCGGACCAAGGTGAAGACTATGGTTGGGGGAGCCCCAGTCACTCAGAACTGGACTAGCGAAATCGGTGCTGACGGATTTGCGGAGAACGCTATTGAAGCGGTAAACGTAGCTAAGAAACTGCTAGGTAAAAACTGAACGAATCGTCAATTCGTTAACGTAAAAATGACGTAGGGACATCCCTTCTGCCCTGGTAGCAATCAGACCGCATTTCTCGGGACGAGTTTTGCTACTAAGACATATCAGGACAAACTGCGGAGTAAACACCAGGCCTAATTGCAGTGAAAGATCGGCACTCGGCGTACATAGATTATCCTAGAACTAGTTCGATCCGTTACAAGACATTACCCTTGCCAACCAAGCAACGCGGAGAAAAAGGAGAAAAAACCTTGACGAGTCGAATACTCGACAGGGCTCTTCAAGGACGAGCTCCCAGTAAGCAGGAAGCACGGCAACTCATACAAAGTCGAAACATTGAGAGCACTTTTTCCCTCCTTGCAGCGGCCGCGAAAGTGAACAGCATGAATTTCGGCAATAACATCTTTCTTTACGGATTCCTATACTTCTCCACGTATTGCCGGAAAATGTGCTCGTTCTGTTTCTACAGGAAATCTAACCCAAGATGCCCACGTTATCGTAAAGACCCTGAGGAGGTCGCTGAAATGGCCAGAGGGTTAGAGAAGTCAGGTGTTCACTTGGTCGATTTGACGATGGGGGAAGACCCTATCATTCACACAGCTAAGCAATATCATCGGCTTGTTAAGCTGGTGAAGACGATCAGGGACCGAGTAGGTCTGAGTATAATGGTTTCGCCAGGCGTACTTCCAAAGGAAGTCCTGAGGTCCCTGAAGGAAGCTGGGGCCGACTGGTACGCGCTATACCAAGAAACACACAACAGAAAGCTATTCGAAAAGCTAAGACTAGGGCAGGACTTCGAAGAAAGAATGAAAGCTAAAGCCGAGGCCAAGAAAGTTGGTCTCCTTGTTGAGGAGGGCATATTGCTGGGGGTAGGAGAGACCGACAAGGATAGGATAAACTCAATTTTCGCAATGAATCGAGTAGGCGCGAGTCAGGTCAGGGCGATGGGGTTCATTCCGCAGAAAGGTTCACCAATGGAAAGATGGGAATCTCCCCCAATCATCGATGAGATGAGGACAATAGCGATCATGAGGTTGGTTCATCAGGATAAATTGATACCTGCATCGCTTGACATAGACGGCATAAAGGGTTTAGAA
The DNA here is from genome assembly GCA_964484575.1 of uncultured Candidatus Bathyarchaeia archaeon. Lineage (GTDB taxonomy): Archaea > Thermoproteota > Bathyarchaeia > 40CM-2-53-6 > 40CM-2-53-6 > FEN-987. The sequence goes on from CAZAGP010000281.1 coordinate 1,346, forward strand.
TTGAGATTGGCCTCTGGCCCGAACGTAGTCTCTTCAATTATTCCTCCAAATTCAGGATTAGCTGGAGTTGCGCAAGCCCGCCTAGGAGTCGATGAAGGTCTGAGAAGTGTAGAAGGCATCAAACCATTTATTGAAAGATTAGGCCTCCGAGTGGCCTCAAAGAAATCATACTTGAAATGGGTAAATGAGAGAACAGTAAACTATTCAAACTAAGTTGCGAATTCATCCTTCTTACTCTTCGACCAATCACAAAGTAGACTGATTCGGCATACCAATAAGGCTGGTTCCACGCGTTCATTGTCGGCGAGCTTAATGGCTCGAATCAGAATTGCCATCATAGGCGGGCGGCTTCAAGGAATTGAAGCAGCTTATCTATGCTCTAAAGCAGGATACGAGACGATCCTCTTTGATAGTGAAGCAAATCCACCCGCTAAGGACCTAGCGGATGATTTCCGTCAAATCGATATCGTTAGAAGGCCGGATAAAGCGAAGCGCTTACTGCGGGAATGCGACGCGGTTCTGCCCGCAAACGAAAACATGAGAACGCTGGCTGCATTACAAGAATTCTGTAGTAGAATCAATCTGCCATTCATGCAGGATAATGGTGCTTTCGCCATAACATCTGACAAATTAAAGTCAACCAAGTTACTAGGCAAAATAGGAGTCCCGACGCCCGAGGCATGGCCCGAGTCAGGCTTCCCAGTAATCGTTAAGCCTGCAAGAAGTAGCGGCAGCCAGAGCGTGTATCGCGCCAACGACAAACATCAGCTGAAGAAAGCTCTCTCAATGGTAAGAGCAGTTGACGAAAATCCGGTCGTACAAGAGTTCATAAATGGACAAGCTCTGTCCCTAGAAGTCATCAGTAGAAACGGTACGGGACAACCTCTGCAGATTACCGGGCTCGAATTTGACGAAAGATATGGTTGCAAAAGAGTATATGCGCCTGTCAAAGTTGCTTGCGAGATAAAAAATAGAATGAACATGATCGGGATGAAGACTGCGCAAGCCTTGACGTTGAACGGTCTAACTGACGTCCAAGTCTTGTTAAAGAATTCAATACCGAAAGTGAACGAGATCAATGCGAGACTTCCTAGTCAAACGCCAAGCGTGGTATACCACTCATCAAAGATCAATATTGTCGAACTTCTGGCCAAGCTATTCATTGAAGACACCCTCTTGCAGGTCGAGGTTCATCATCATGAACGTGCAGTCGTGTATGAGCACGTAAGGGTGGTGGGCAGAGAGCTTAGAGTTCAAGGTGAACATGTGATGGCTGACGCGTCAGGTTTACGGGTAGAGGAGGGGTTTTTTGGAGCAGACGAAGCCATAACTAATTTGAAAAAGGGCTCGGAAGCAAGAAATCGCGTTGCCACGTTGATCGTGAAGTCAAATTACCTCTCCAAGGCCATGAGGAGGATGAGTGAAGTAACGCGGAACATTATGACCGAGTACCGTTTGCGCCGTTACGCTGACCCTTCCCCAACCAGAAGGTGCTGAAATTTGACTCGCCTGAAAACTTCTGATGTTCAGAACATCTCAAGGGCGCTTGAGAATTATGAAGACGAATTAATTAGGAAAACAGGTTCAACGCTGTTGGAAATTGCGGAAGACGCGGCGCAAGCTAGCAGGTCCGTTGAGAACGTTCTTAAACAAACAAGAGCTGCAGTCGTTCCAATCACTTCGGGCGGTGGTATAATAGAGGGCTTCGCTCAAGCCGTCGGAGCAATACTGAATCACATCGGAGTCAGGGCCACGATCACACATGGAGCTGACGTGACGGGAATAGCCGAGGCATATGAAGAAGGAAACCGCCTCATCTTTCTTGCAGACGATAGAAGATTCGTCGCGATAGATCTGTACGCGCGACGAGTGGTCGATAATTCAGCGGCCACAGCGCTGGCCTACGTTGCAGCACTCGAGAAGATGGCGAAAGGCTTGAGGGCAAAGCCGGTCCTCGTCATCGGAATAGGTAATGTTGGGAAACCTGCAATCATGGATCTAATTCGACGAAAAGCCATGCCCATCGCTGTGGATGTTGACAGGATAAGGATCAGAGAGCTAATCGAAAAGTACGGAAGTAGGGTTCGAGCATTCGATACTGTGCGCGAAGCAGTTCGCCATGCAAATCTGATAATTAACACGGCCCCGGCAAGGAACGTTCTGAGAGAAGACATGATTCGAGATGGCATGATGATTTCAGCCCCGGCCATTCCAGTAGGTTTGACTCAAGGAGCCTTGAAAAAAGTGAAACACCATTTAGTTCATGACCCGTTGCAGCTTGGCGTTGTGACAATGGCAGTGGCAGCCTGCGCCAACTAATTAAACTACGAACCCGTAACCTCTCGATGAGATTGGGGGCCTGGCCGGGTAGGTCGCAAGGGTTCTAAGCCCTTGTAGCCGGGTTAAACTCCCGGGGCCCTCGTATAGCAACGTTGCTGAATGAAGGAACAACAATGTCCACCCGAACCTCTTCAACATAGGGGACTCACTTGGCTTTACTCAGACATCCGCATCTTTTTGCACTGATCAACAAGACAAAACTCTGGCCATCGAATCGTGGCATTCTCCACGGAGTTAGAGTGGTTGAGAACCTTGGCGTGCTGATCAGGATGAGTACTTACTGCGGGAAGGTCATTATAGTAAGTTCCTCAAAGAGAGGTCGAGCAGCCCGCTGGCTAAGGAACCGGTGGATGAGGACACCATGCCAAGCGTGCGGTGTTCCCGAGTGGAAGATTGAGAGATTCAGGGCGTCTAATAATGTACAGAAAAATCGAAATGCATAATTTCACAGAGACGCAGAAGCAACGCTTGAAAGAGCTCGATGGCGAAGAGTTCATCGAATTATCCTTCCCTAACAAAAAGGAGCGCGAAAGGAGATTCATCGAAATCGAGCTAGCCTTAGCTAGGAAGAACAAGGAAGGCCTGGTTCAACTCCTTACTACATCGAAGAGACCGATGCTTAGGCGGATTGAAAGAGAAATAACTCAAGCGCTGGTCGACGCGGGATTCACCGAGGTTCTTACTCCCTCCATAATCTCTCGGGAATTCATCAACCGTATGGGAATAACCGAGACTCACGACCTCTGGAGACAGATCTTCTGGGTCGACACCAACAGATGCCTACGGCCCATGCTTGCTCCAAATCTTTATCACATGATGATCGAGCTCAGACGAATCTCGAAACCTGTTAGCATCTTCGAGGTTGGTTCCTGCTTCAGAAGAGAGAGCAAGGGTCGAGAACACTCAGAAGAGTTCACCATGTTGAACGCTGTAGAGCTCGCGCCGCATAATAACGCTAATGAGAGGTTGAAGGAAATAATCGCTCTTAGCCTACAGGCAGTTGGAACGAAAGATTACACGTTGCAAGAAGCTGAGTCCGAAGTTTACGGATCAACGGTAGATGTCATGGTGAAGGGAGTTGAAGTTGCTTCAGGAGCGGTAGGTCCCCACCCGCTTGATATGAACTGGGGCGTGATTGAGCCTTGGGCAGGCGTGGGATTCGGATTAGAACGATTGGCATTGGTGACAGGACAGTCCAAAATTCTTAGTCACTTTAGCAGATCCCTGAGTCACCTGAATGGTTCTAGCTTGAGCGTAATGTGAAGGCATAATCGTTCGACGTTCCGAGATAGCTTTCATCAGAAAAAGGAAAGCGCTAGGCCCGCCAAACGGGCGTCTTCATCCGAGACATTCAGATCAGGCTTCCTGACCCTTTCTGCCTCGTCACTAGCGCTGGAGTTTGCCCGGTATGGTCCGGTTATTCAGATGTTGGCGGCGCGCCGTCCAGCTTCGTTTTTTCCTTGAACCTCGTGACACAAGCAATCTTGAAATCGCAGAGTGCAGCAATTCTCACTTTTGCTGCCAATCCCTTAGCTCGACCAACAGATGACAATGCGCCTCCAATGTCCAGCTTCTCTCTCAGCTCCTTCATAGCGCATTCATCCGTCATAGTCTCTAAGTCTATGCCCAGCTTCCGTGACACATAGTTCTTAGCATCCGCAAGTTTCAGTTTCTTATTCAACTGTGCTCTTGCCACGAGATCCCCTGCAGTCCTAAGTCCGCCCATCCCGAACAGGAGTCTGTAAGGGAGGTCGGTTCCTGCAACGTCGCCAACTCCTACCTAGATGCCATCCACGTCTGCTACTGTGATCATTGCTCTAGCTGCTCTTGAAGCGCACTCAACGGGAACAGTCTCAACCATGGGGATACCGCAAACGCCCATTCCCATGTTCACATGTACTGGGATTGGAATCTCTTCTACGCACTTCTTGACCAATGTCACTGAGTAGCCTACGTTCCATGGAAACGACTTTCCCAACCGCGTGTTTACTGTTGGCCCGAAAATGCTTGCGCCTGCTTCCGCAACCAGTTTTCCTTGTTCATGGACCCACAGTCCTGCTAGACGTTTTCCCTTGTATGAAAGTCCCATGTGCATTCCTTGTATCATCTCTCCGGACATGCCAACTTCCACACCCATTCCTGTCTCTTTGACGACGTTCTCAAGGCCTTGAAGTGTGGCGTAGAATTCAGCATCTCCAGCAGCTCCTGTAGTATCTAGGTTGATACCGTCCGCGCCAGCTTGATGCATTATTCGTGCAACGTAAGTTATATCATTGGTAAGGTCTTGCGCTGCGTTCTCCTGCGATTTCCGTGCCTCATCGAGCTTACCTTGCTTCACGAGATCCACCGGAGACGGCCATTTTCCTCCAAGGGACTGATAGTAGATTCCAAGGTTTGGCATAGCTCCGTAAAGCAGGGGAACTATGGATAAGAGCTGACAGTTCTCAAGTTCAACAGCCTCGTCTAAAGCGATTGATTTCACCGGTTTGATGCTGTAGTCAGCAGTACCAAGGTCCATCGTGTCGAATCCAAGTACCCTCTCTGAGGTCCAGACGGCTTGTTCTTTTGACATTGGCACACCAGCATACCTTGAGATGCCACCGTACTTCATGTAGGAGCCATCGGTTGTGAGAACAACTTCTCGCCCTGGTTCAAGCCCGACCGTCAACGTGGGCTGTGTCATTATTTCAGTAACCTCCTCGATGTCACCGCTGGAAAGCTCAGGAACGTGAGCCTTTTGCGCAGCTTCCTTTGCCCCATCTTCAATGTCCCCCTTGATCTGTTCTTTCGTCATCTTGACGAGTCGCCCGCTTCCAACGCGCATTCTGTACAACTAGTCTTCACCTCCTTGGCGTCCCTGAATTGGCGAGGCCGTCATTCAGTATTTCATACTTTTGGGAGGATACCTCTAACGAGATTAAGATAAGGGTTAGTCTGCAAACGTCTTCTTGAATCCAATTCAGGAATCACGCAAAACTATTTTTGAGCAGTGGGATCAAGTGTTCGTCGGGGAAGCGGGGAAGTGATAAGTTGAAATGTGAATTATTCGAGCCCAGCCAAATCGAAGTGATCCATCAGGCCAGTCTCGATATTCTTGAAAATGCAGGGGCTACTTTTCTCACGACACGTGCACAAGAAATCTTCGCGAAGGCCGGAGCCACTGTGGATTCAAAGACGGGGAATATCAGAATCCCTGCGAGTTTGGTCAAGGAAGCTCTTCGACGTTGTCCAAGTGAGTTCCGGGTATATGCCCGGAATCCTGACCATCACCTAACTTTGGGCGGAACAAGGCAGTACATGACTTGCGGAGGCGAGTACCCATACATCTTGGACTTAGAATCAGGGACCCGACGACCTGCCGTGCTAAGCGACGTGCCATCGATCATTAAAGTTACGGATGCCTTAGAGAACGTGAGCGTTGGAGGTAGCTACATGGTAGCCCCTAGTGATTTACCTGAAGAGTATCGTCACATCGAACGAGGAACACTACATTACAAGTGCACTACGAAGACAACTCACTGGGACACGGAGGGATATGTAGGCGAGAGCCGAGAATTAGGCTCAGCCCACAACCTTGAACTTGCAGCAATAGTGGCAGGCAGTTTAGACGAGCTCCGCAAGAAACCTATAGGAACAGCCAGCATTTGCCCATCCAGTCCGCTAATCTATGACATAGGATTAACGGATGATGCGATCAACTTCGCGAAACATGGTATTCCTATTCTGATAGAGCCCATGGATAACACTGGGGCAACTTCTCCCAACACGCTCGCAGGAACGCTCGTTCAGACGAACGCAACGGTACTGGCTGGCATCGTTCTGATTCAACTAGTCAGCCCGGGAAATCCTATTGTGTATGGTAGTATCCCGGTGAACATGGATTTGCGGACAGGTATACCTGCGGCGGGTTGCCCGGAAACGGCGATTCGCTGTGCAGGTGGCGCGCAAATGGCTAAACATTATTCGATTCCTTCAGCAATGTCTGGTGGCGTGTCAGACTCCAAACTTCCCGACATCCAAGCAGGTTTTGAGAGTGCTCTAGGCATGCTGACTACTGTATTGGCTGGTGCCAACTGGACTCGTGTAGTTGCGGGGGCTCTCGAATACCACTTCACAGCTTCGTATGAAATGCTTGTGATTCATGATGAAATGTTCGGAATGGCACTGAGAATCGCGCGCGGGATGGAAATCAATGAAGATACGGTGGCAAGTTCGTTGATCAAGGCTGTAGCTTCACGTGGCGGTCACTACATGGCCGAAAAGCATTCACGGGATCATATATCGACCGAGAGGTACATACCGAAAATCAGCGACAAACATACGCGAGGCGACTGGGAGAAGGCGGGGTCACGAGATTTAGCGCACGTCGCGAGAGAGTGCGTCAAGCAGATACTGGCGACACATCAACCATACCCTCCGCTAACCAAAGATGTCGAAAAAGATCTCGATGCAACTAAGATCAAGATTGAGAAAAGACTTGCTAAGACCAGAATTTGAACGGCTACTCAGGTCACTCTCTGTTGTGAATATTCCGAATACTCTCATAGCCGTTTATCGTCAAATAGTATTATGAAGCACGATGAAAGTTCGGTGGATAGAGATGAAACTGCGTTGAAGTTCACGTTTGGATATGCATCACAGCCAGACCTTTATCACCCTAAAACTCTAATGGAGCATGCGGTGCTAGCTGAGAAAGCAGGATTTGAGACTCTTTGGCTGAGCGACCACTTTCATCCCTGGTCACACTCGCAGGCACACGAAAGCCACACGTGGGTTCTGATTGCCGCCGCAGCAGCCCGCACATCTAAAATCAGGTTCGGAACAGCAGTAACCTGCCCCTTATTCAGATATCATCCTGCCATTACGGCACAGGCATTCGCAAGCATGCGTGCCATGTTCCCGGAGCGAATCTTCCTCGGACTTGGAACAGGTGAAGCGATGAACGAAATCCCAGTTGGTTACGAGTGGCCGTCGATAAAGGAAAGAATCGAAAGACTCGAGGAAGCGATTAGAATAATGAAACTGCTGTGGTCCAAGAATTTCGTAACATTTAAGGGGAAATATTACAGCCTCCACAAGGCAAACCTTTACGACAAACCGGAAACAGAGGTCCCCTTATACGTTGCAGGCTTTGGACCGAAAGTCGCAAGAATTGCAGGAAAATATGCTGAAGGATTTCTTACAACGATGGTGGACCCTGACAAGCTGAAGAATGAACTCCTTGTCGCCCTTGCTGATGGGGCTAAGGAAAAAGGCCGCAATCCGGAGAACATTGAGAGAACGGTAGAGTTAGGTGTAGCATATGACGAGGAGTACGATAAGGCATTGAAGCAACTTCGTTTCTGGCGGGGCACCCTTTTCCCGTTCATGTTCAAGTTTCCGATTTACGATCCCCGCGAAATTGAAGAAATGGGAAAGATGGTCTCGGATGACGCACTCGCAAAGACATACTTTGTGTCAACTAAGCCTGATGACATTTTGAAACCCATCGAGCGAGCGGTGAAGTTGGGTTTCAACCACATATATCTGCAGAGCACGAGCCCGGACGAAGAGAAATTCATCAAGATGGCAGCGAAAGAAATAGTTCCGTACGTCAAGAGTACGTATGGTCAGGTTTAGCCACCCAACATTCGTCACGAAGCTGGATTAAGATGCACTTACGGAACTCAGCCTTGGAGGAGGCTGTGCTAAGATTGAAGCAAACTCCAGGGGTTGTGAACTGTAAGATTCTCAACCGCGAGGAGCGGGATCTTGTAATGCAATTGGAAGGAAGCTCGGCACCAGATAATGAACTATTGGGAATGCGCATAACAAATGAAGGTGTTGCTGACGTACTCGCCAGATCACACGTAGTGCTTATAGCACACTCGAAAACCCTCCGACACCCACCTGGACCAATCGTGGTAATTCGTGACAACGGAAACATCATAGGAGAGGAGATCTGGCAATCGGACCAATTGATGAAACTCTCAATCGATTCTAATGCGATTCTTTTGGGCAAGAGCTTGGTACTCTACCGTGACGCTCTGGCTAAAGCACGAGGAAAACGGTTGACGCTTACGTACAGGGCGCTGCCCTTTCCTGAGCTCGACGAACTTGACTCGGTCAGTGGCGTAGTCTCGGTCACCATAGGCACTTCCACGCATATCCGCCTATCGCAAAGGGTGGGTTGGGATTTCAATAATCCTGACCTGGGAACGGTTCTCATAGGGTTCAATGGCCAAGCCCAAACAATGAACGGCGCAGATCGTTAACCAAGAGTCGAACGGTAATCCATTGAGAAGTCCCGATAGCTCGACGGTTATGAAGATTCACGCACAATCTCAGCTAAGGCCTAAAGTCTAGAATAACGCAATCGAACAAGAGCGGAGAGGAAAACGACGCTCCTATGAGGATTCAATCTAATACCTTGGCATGGATGAATCGACCGTCTCAGCCCACGCGTCGATGCCTCCTTGCAGATTCTCTACATTCTTGAATCCGCATTTCTTGAGGTATGCAACGCCCCCCTAGGCGCTTCGTTCACCTGTATCGCAGTATATGATATGCTCAGCATAACATCGAGCTCAGCGATGTGATTTGTCAAATCGCCTAGCGGAATCAATCTGCTTCCAGCTATGTGACATAATGCGTACTC
>CAZAGP010000282.1:0-5240 GCA_964484575.1 uncultured Candidatus Bathyarchaeia archaeon
GGATCTGCTGCGAGTTTTCGAGCCATTTGCGGCAATCGAGAAGCCCACGTACATCAAGGGTAGTGGGTTAGATTTGAGTCTGACGAAGAGGTTGGTTGAGGCGCAGGGGGGCAAGATCTGGGCGACTTCACTCGGTAAGGGCCAAGGAGCAACAGTGGCGTTCACGGTTCCGAAATCTAAAGAGGAGTATGCTACAGTCCATGGATAAGCTGTTAATTGTCGACGATGAATCCGATATCATAAGCCTGCTTAAACTTGTACTCGAAGCGGAAGGGTACCAGGTAATCTCAGCGCAAAGCGGAGACGAAGCAATACAATTAGCTGGACTCGAAGCCCCAGACCTTATCCTGCTTGATTTGATGATGCCCGGAAAGAGTGGCCTAGAAACCTGCAGGTACTTGAGGGGTCAGCCGAAAACAAAGAACACGCCAGTGATCGTGTTCAGCGCACTTGGGAGAGACGTTGACAAGAAGCAAACCTCGGAAGCTGGCGCTAACGCGCATCTAACAAAACCGTTTCACAATATTGGCCTCATCACGGAGATCAAGAGATGTTTAGGTGAATCTAGAGGATGGAAGTTCTCAAAACAGTTAGGAACTGAACATAGCAAGCTCGGTGGAAAGAAGATTCTACTTGAATTCGATCCGCGCGCAGACTATGACAGACTCGTCAGAGACTTCGCGTTAGAATGCGCATTCCTCGGAGAATCAGTTACCATCATTACGCAGAAGGGCAGTAGTATTCGCCAAGCCCTTGACGGAGATCAGGGCGTTAAATTCATGGATTTGGATCGCGCCCCCGAATTCCTCCCAATAGTGAAGGAGAACTCGGAAGGTCCTCTGAGCATCGTCTTTGACAGTTTAACTGACCTTGCTTTGAACGGGGAGCCGAAAGGATTGCACAAGTTCATCCAATCCGCCATGGAGACCTTGGACGATCCGCGAATCACCGCAGTCTTCCTGCTGAACCCGTCAGCTCATGATCCGAGGGATATTGCTGTTGTTCGAGGAGCCTTCACAAATCAATTGGGTTATGGGAAAGAAGGAGTCACAATTGCCAGATTCGGGTAATCAGATTCTAGTTAAGGAATGGACGCTGGAGAATGATTGAATTGGACGAGACACTGAATCCCCCTTCACTAATTGGGCTTCTTGAATCCAAAGGAGTGACCAATGACAAGAAGGATGTGGACCGCCTACTATTGGAGGCCTTGGACGAAGTTCTCGACGACCTGCTTGGAAAGCACGTGCGTGAAACATTCTACGACCATATGGAGAGGAAGTACTACATTGGAAGGGAGGACGTGCCTAGACGTCTCGGAGACTTTCTTCTAATTCTAGAACGGACATTCGGAAAGAGCGGTAAGACTATCGAGAGAACCCTTGCTAAGCGATTATGCACGAAACTAGTTTAACTCCAGAGATTACAGGTTAATCGACCGTGCGCCCTTAAGGTCCCTCAGTCATCTTCGTCCATTTCTCCGCCAATTCGTCTCTTCGAGGCTTGTAGACTTCCTGAAAGAAACCGTTCTGGGAAAGTAGAATCTCCTTCGGATACTGGCGGACGATCTGAATGGCCTCCTTCCAAGCCTTTGAGTAAATGGGATTAAATCTCTTCATGATTTGGTGTTGGTAGTCGCTTTCAGTTTGTAGCGTCTTGCCAATTGTGAAGTAGAGCTTGCTTCCAGTCTTGGAGCTGTATGCGAGTTCGTCGCCGAGAAAATACGCGCTTCTTCTTCTCTCAACAGGCTTCTTTGCGATTTCCTCGTGGCTGCGGGTTTGGAATGGCTTACCTTTGAAACCTCGTTTCGCGGCCGCGTAGAATATTGCCCTATTCAACCCCCAGCTCTTTGCCTCAGTAAGAGGGAGACCTAGCTGCTTCGCCCTCGCGGCTTGAAGGATTGCCATGACTTGGAAGCGACCAACCTTCATGAACTATCAGACCGCTCGTGACAGAGACGTCTAATGCTTCTTCATGACTTTTTCGCCGAGCGCACGGCTGAGAAGGTCTTCATCATCTGCCGAGTATCCCATGTAACTGTGTTTACGGAAGCCTTCAACGTACTCCACTTTGCATGGAGCATGCTGTGCAAGTTCCTTGCTGCGGGTGCGCGCGTTCTCCAGGAAATTATCCATTCCCTGTGTGTCTTTGAGCCATTTCCACTGGCTTTCGTAACATTTGAGCATCTTCAGTTTGGTTTCCATTTCGCTGGTGATGTCCACGAAGAGATCGGGAATGACGAATTGCCCTAACGGTTCCAGGTTCTGGACGGGTTGAGCATGGTATAGGTACACGTCTTGATTGGTCATGTCTTGAGGTGGGTCGGTCAGGTAATTTCGCATCCCGCGAACAAAGCATGCTGTTAGTACGAGTCTGGCTGTGATCATATGGTCCTCCATGTAATCGCTCAAGGACGGCAGGAGGACAATTGCAGGTTGGACTTCCCGTATGACGGCGGCCACTCTGCGTATGAGCTTGTCTTCGTAGAAGACCATTACGTCCGGGACTATTGGCGGATGATACTTGGCTCCGATAACCGCCGCTGAACTTCGGGCTTCTTTGTCCCTTATTTGAGCTATCTTTTCCCGTGTCATTTCGTTGCTGTCCAGGTCACAAAATGTGATTGTCATAATGTGGGGTTCGAACCCAACCTTGGATAGAAGTGAGAGTGTTCCAGCCATTCCGAATTCAACGTCATCCGCGTGGGCTCCCACGGCCAATGCAACTTTTCCACCTGTCATAGGAATTCGCCTTCTAGTCATGGTTTAGCGGCAAGAAAAGAATGAGCATGACTATCGTGTACGAGACTCTGGACGTGATTAATGCAGGAGAGCACGTTACAATACAGCGGTAACTGGGACCGGGTCGTTTTGCGATGTTCGATCGATTAGCGGAGGTTACTTCTTCTTGACTGTGGTGATGAATTCACTTAGAGGTAAAGCAGGTAGCGTGGTCAGTAGAATTGTGCCCCGTGAACCTAAGTCTACGGAGACTTTCGCTATCGCCTTGTTGTCCGGGGCTTCAACGATGCTCACAAAATCATAGGGACCAAGAGTTGCGTATTGCGAGATTACCTTGGCTCCGTAAGCTTCAACTTCCTTATTCACTTCCTGGATTCGTTTAGGGTTAGATTTTATCGTCTTTCGACCTAGCGAGGTCAACTTCGAGAGCATAATGTAAACTGGCAAAACTCATCGGCTAATAGTAACTGGGTTTGAGGGATTAGGAGCTTTCCATCCAGCTCAGTTCAATAATATTGAGGGAGAGCGCGCACTCAATCAGCGTTGCTGATAGAGGCTGACCAGTATGGAATCAGCCCTAATTGATGCGGCACCTTCGTGAAGAGTGAGTGCGTTTTACTCTCTCTTACTAACGAGGACGAGGTGCCCTTGAAGAACGTAGAAGCTCTCAGTGTCTTTTGCTGGGTTGACTCCCAGAAAGACGGCTCCATTCTTCGCCAAGCTGATTCCCGTGTTTTCAACATCGTCCGTCTTAATTGTTAAGAAGTCTGTCTTGACAGGCTTCTCAAGTAGCTGTTTCACTCTAATTTTCTCCCTGTAATACTCAATATCGTTTGATTCTATAAGACTATGTACACATATGCAGCAAAATCATCACCCTTCTCGTCTGGAATGTTCATTACCGGTGCGAACGCCTCCCACGTCACCATTCAGACAGAAGAATATTCGGAATACTACGTTGAGACAGGATTCTGTCTGCTCCGCCAACATAACGGCTGAATCGAAGTGTTGCAGTTTTCTCAAAAAGCGCGAGGCCTGTACAGTGATCGCAGGAAACGTCAACGATATTGAATCAATGAGACACTTAATCGAGGAATGTGGCTTACGCGCGTCTGACGATTACGTTGTGAAACAAAACTGGCTCTTCCAAGGAAACGGAATCTACACGGATACTGGGGCTCTCCAACCAGTCTTAAAGTGCCTTGATAACTTGACAGTCATCAAATCTTACATCAACGGAACGATCGGACACGAACCATCACTCCCGAGAACGGGAAAGCTAAGCAGTACCCGATAACCTATCCAACGCCTCAGGCTGATTATTAGCGGACTCGGCTGAAATCCAATTAGAAGAAACGCGCCCGAGGCGTTTATGTCAACAATTCATCCTCGCTCAGTATGCGTTCTTTCATCAGCATTGAGGCAAAATCTCTGCCAGAGGCATACCGTGAGCTGTACCTTCGAATGGGGAAGGAAGGAGCGTGGGGACAGAAAGAAAGCTACGCGGTTGGTCGGCGCTTCGACAAGATATTAGAATGTGAGTCGCGAGTATCAATCTCCAACGTCCTGCAAGAGCCCATGATCAGTCGAGCGTTTCCAGGTTTGAGGGACCTGCCAACGTACGTTAGCGACGTTCTGTTGGGGACAAAGGATCACATCATCGGAGCCGGCTACGATTACACGTATCATGATCGAATTTTCCATAGAGTGGGAGGTCCCGGAGGACAAATTGCTTACGTCATTAGAAGATTGCAGGAGGCGCCGTACTCGAACAGAGCTCAAATTACTACATGGATTCCTGAACTGGACTCGAAGATTGATGGTCCACCGTGCTTCCAGAGAGGCTGGTTCAAGATTGATGAGGGGGTGCTTCATTTCGAGACGGATTGGAGAAGTAGGGAGTTCGTGTACGCGTGGTTTGAGAACATCATAGGAATGGCTGGTTTAGCTACGCTAGTGAGAGATTGCCTCAGAGATTATGCAGGTTTGGAATTATCCGATAGGATCGCGTACGTGGACAAGTGCAATTCACTACACGTCTATGAACGGGACTATGAGGATTTCAAGAGAACTCTTTCTAAACTCAAACAGGAGCAGGAAGCCGCGTGGAGCTCGACGGATTCAAGATCGCTAGCAATGTTTCAGAGAAGAGAACTCTTCTGGGCTGTCAAGGAAGCTAAGAAGAGCGTTCTCGACCCGGTATTCAAGAAGCCCACTTAGCTGCCGCTAACCGTAAGTGTGGCGTTGGAGGAAGATTGGTTGACGGGTTACCCTGCTAATTCAGTTATCTTCTTAGCAAGCTCGCCTTCAACGTGACGTGTCCACAGCATTTCAGGTACGTCGACGGCCAGAAACAGCCAGGACAGCAACAAAGTTTCCACGGCTGCTACCGCAATGTTCTGTATCCATTTGCCGATTCCAATGTGAACGGTAAAGTCGTTTGGTTGTCCGGCGACCGTTATGGTGAAACATCTGTCGGCCGTAATTATGTCACGAAGG
>CAZAGP010000283.1:0-7535 GCA_964484575.1 uncultured Candidatus Bathyarchaeia archaeon
TTTCGTCAATATTTTTGATGGCCTGTTTTCCTTCGATCTTTGCAATAACCCAAGTTGGAGCACCCTCATTCCTGATTATTCTCTTGGCTCTCATGATATCCTGCCTAGTCATCGCGAAGGAAACTCCCACGAAGTCCACACCCTGATTGAGCGCAAACTTCGTGAGAGCCACATCATTAGGAGTAAGCGCAGTCAGCGTCGTCTTCTTTTCCGGGAGATTCACTCCCTTCCCAGAGTATAGTGGGCCTCCCACAACAACTCTACAAACCACCTGCTCATCTCCAGGCTCAGTCACCTTCAAACGAACTGTACCGTCCTCGAGGTAAACGGAATCTCCTGCTCTGAGTCGAGTTAGAATACTTGGGTGACTAATTGAGACGAAATTCTGATTTCCAATAACGTGTCGGCCAGTTAACCTGAGAAGACTTCCTTCTCGCAGAAGTACTGGTTCCGGGAAGACCTTGCCAACTCTTATTTTCGGACCGGGCAGATCCACTAGGATTCCAACCGGGGTTTCCATATCGCGTGATGCTTTCCGAATTGATCGAATCCTGCTCGCGTGTTCTTCTGTCGTTCCATGTGAGAAATTCAGTCTCGCAACGGACATGCCTGCTTTTATGAGCCGTTTAATGGTCCCCGTTCGCGAGGTGGCTGGGCCTATCGTGCAGACGATCTTCGTCTTGGTCTTCTCAGCAATCATGCTTTTCTCCTATCCGGGATTGAAGTCTGAACCGTTAATCAAGCCTTCAATCCGCCCACAAACGGCCTATGACGTACGGAATTAAGGGGGAGTGTCTGCAAGATAAATGCGGTAAGTCATGAATCTATGTATATTACATGCCAAGAATCTTTGTGCGACCCGGCTTACTTCTACGTGCGAGTGAATAAAAGGTCTGATTCATCTTGAGTCACGAGTTTCCAATTGCGCCCGAGATGTACCTTAAGACGATCTACACTCTTGAGGGAAAGATGGGTTCCGCTAAGACCGGCGACATTGCGAAAATTTTGGGGATAACACCCGGCAGCGTAACCAACACCCTAGAAGTTCTGGAGAGTAAAGGACTCGTTGAACGTGAACCCTACAAAGGCGTCAAACTCACTTCCTCCGGACGTAAGCTTGCTCTCCAAGTCTTCAGACGGCACCGACTAGCGGAGAGATTGCTTACGGATATGTTACATTTCGATTGGACCGAATCACACGACGAGGCATGCAAGTTGGAGCACGTGCTAAGCGAACGGCTTACCTCTTCAATCGAGAAATCTCTAGGGAATCCGCGAACCTGCCCTCACGGGAATCCAATCCCGGACGAGTCAGGAGCGATCCAACCCAATAAGGGCCAACCATTATCGGAACTCAACGCCGGCGAGGCTGCCGTCTTAACTCACATCCCGGACGAGAACACGGAACTCCTACGCTACTTGGCCCGTCTAGGCATGTACCCTGGGACCAAGATTGAGATTGAGGAGAAGGCGCCCTTCAGCGGCCCCATGATGATTAAGGTCTCCTCCAACTCGTACCCACTGAGTCTTGACGTTGCTTCAGGCATCTACGTGCAGAGGGGTTAATCCGCAGTTTAGGTTCAAAACACCGTTCCACTCGGTAAGCCATACTCTGACTATTGGTAATTGTCGAGTCTTGAACCAGGATAACTCATCTCCAACTGTGCCTTAACATCAGAATAATGCGAAAACAAGAAAAAAGGAACGGGGACGGAAAGATCCGTCGGAATTTTACTTTGCTACTGCTACCGCATCCTTGCCGCACTTGTCACAGTAAGTCGCGAATCCGGGTATCTGAGCTTTACAGTTTGGACAAGCTTTGAGTCGTAATCCCTTAGTTCTGATGTACTGGTGCATTGATTTGGTGAGTTCCGTGTAACTCAAGAGAGCTCCCTTTGATTGTCCGGTCAGAAGCGCAAGTGTGTCATCTGCGACAATCGACTTCTGTGTAAGCATACTCTCTCTTGCCATGAAATCACCTCCCTGCGGTTTAGGCTCCTAATTTTCAAGCCTCGTAGAGACCTAGGCTGATTTGTCGGTTGGACACTCCAGCATGCTAACCCGGTGAAATTCCATGTTAGAAGTTTCACATGTTCTAGCGGTCATTAGACGTGCGCAGACCCATAATCCACTTAAATTCTAGCGAATTCTCACCATAGAAAGGCTCCAATCGGCTTGAAATGAGCCCTATTTTCGGTCTCTTCTTAAGTAGTTCGAGGCTAAAGCGGACCTGCTGAAACGTCAACCTCTTTCTTAGAGACGTTTCCATCTGAAGGCATCCGGAATTAGTGATTTGAATTGGCTAGAAGGAAGCAGATTCTCGTCGTAGGGTTCGGAAAGGATCAGTGCACTGACCTCGCATACCAGATCGCGTACAAGGTTGGGTTCGAACTGGCCAAATCGGGGGCAGTTCTCCTCACCGGCGGATTAGGGGGAGTTATGGAGGCTGCTAGCCGCGGCGCAACGGAAGGTGGAGGCTTCGCTATTGGAATAATACCGCAATATGACAAGGCCAAATCGAACCCATACTGCGACGCTGTCATAGCTACCGGAATAGGGTATGCCCGGGATTTCGTAACTGCAAACTCCGCGGACGCTGTAATAGTTGTCGGTGGCGGTGCAGGAACACTGATCGAGCTCTGCGCAGCGTATCAGAGTAAGACGCCAATAGTAGCAGTGAAAGGAACAGGCGGCATTGCCGACCGGTACGCTGATCAGTATCTTGATGACCGTCAAACCCAGCGGGTTCAGTCAGAGGGTTCAGCTGAGACCGCGGTTAAGCTAGCGCTCTCCTTAATCAAATAGCGAACCAAGCACTGCGAATTCTATTTTAGATACAGAACATTCGATCATTCTCATGCCCTTTCGATACGAACGCGCGCCGGACGTATCAGAACGCGTCTCATTTATCATCGACAAGTTGAACTTCACTCATATTCCGAAGCATCGAGTGTACTGTTACAGGAGTCACGGCTCCAAGGCGACCTACGTCATCGCTAGAATACACTCACTCCCAAAAATATGGCAACAGGCCCTCAGCGAACCCGCCTACTACGCGGTTGAAGTCCTTTCAGAGCAGTACGACTCATTGCCGGCAGGCGAGAAAGAGAAGACGCTAATTCATGAGCTGCTGCATATTCCAAACAGTTTTGGCGGCGGCTTCCGGCATCACAAGGATTGGGTCACCCGGACACGGGTTGAAACGTTGTACCGACAGCTCCGGGAGCAATGATCCAAGGCCGATCTTCGAATTCGCTCACGCGCCTACTGCACGCCGTCTCCTGCGCACAATGAACAGTAGTGCTACCAGAGTTAGAACTAACGCTACTGGAGCAGTCGCCATCTCAGGAATAGGTAGCACCGTAGCTTGAGTACCGGGTGACGGAGGCGCACCCACAATCAATCCGCTCCCGTCTGAGAGTAGGAAGACGGAGTTGAGCTGAGGATTACCAAGCAAGGGCGGAGAAGGCGTGTACGGGTACCAAGCTACACCGTTCCATTGAATGATTGTTCCAGAGTCACCAACGGCCCACGCTTCTTGAGGGCTAACTTGGGTTACGGAGTTCAAGTTTGCAGTCGTGAACGCTGAAGCAGTGGACCAGACTGTTCCATCATAGTGCAAGATTGTGCCGCTCGATCCCACAATCCAACCGTGCGTTGAATCGAGGAGGTTAACGGCTCGTAGGTCGGCGGAGGTCGGGCTTCCAACCTCTACCCACAGTCCGCCTCCTTGAAATCGAAGGATGGTTCCACCATCACCAACCGCCCACCCATCGTTCTGATCTAGCATGAAGATGCCTCGCAGGTTCTTCGATGTAGGGGATGAGATTAGGCCCCAGGACCCGGAGTATTGCAAGATTACCCCATTATCTCCCACTGCCCAACCTTGACCTGAGTTAAGCATGAAGACCCCTCTGAGAATGTAACTGCCCGGCGGGGACGTAACCTGAGTCCATGAACCTCCAGAATAGTGAAGGATCAGCGGCGTTCCGCCAATTCCTCCAACCGCCCATCCCTCTGTTCCACTCACCATTGAAACCGAGTACAAGTCTGATGTTGGTCCCACGATAGTTCCCAAAGTGAACGCTGCGCCATTCCACTGCGCCGCAACCGTCTGACCCGTTCCACTTCCGCAGCCACCCGTAGAGCAGCCAACAGCCCATCCGTCGGTTGCCCCCGTAAGAGATACTGACTGCAAGACTGCTGAGGGGAAGCCGGAGAACGGTGGCATGCTTGAGATTGAAATGATCGTACCTACTGCTCCCACCGCCCATCCGTTTCCATCCGCGAACGAAACTGAATACAAATTCTCTGTTGTAGTCTGCACGTTGGACGGTTGCTGAGTCCAAACACTGCTCAGGTAGTGCAGTACTGCGCCTGATGAACCGACTGACCAGCCTTCAGATGGATTAAGCATGAACACGGATTCCAAGTCCTGGCCTGTAGGTCCGGGTGAAATTGGACCGTTCCAGACGCCCGATAGATAGTGGTAGATTGCTCCTCCGTCACCAACGGCCCATCCCTCATCCTGGCTTGTCATGAAGACGCCGTTCAGCGTCGTGCCAACCGTCGTGTAGAGTACCCATGAACCTCCCGTAAAATGGTAGATGACCCCACCCCCTCCCACTGCCCAACCGTCAGTTGAACTCGTCATGAAGACCGAGTTCAACCCTTGAGTTGCCGTCGCTATTGCACTCCACCCTCCGCCCTGTCCAGCTTGTCCCGTCCAGTGCCAGAATTCCCCAGTCGAAGAATCGACAGCCCACGCATCTGTCGAGCTCACTTCGAAGACGCTCGAAAGCTGTTTCGCCTCTGGCGAGTTGAGCCCTGTGATTATCATCGTCCATGTTACCCCATCCCAATACAGCGCAACCGCTGTTCCACCTGACCCTCCGACGGCGAAGCCTGTTGATGCTGCTGGTTCCCCGAATGATACGGAATACAAATCTGAACTAGTGCCAGACGGAACCAGGTTCCATGCGCTTCCATCATAATTCAGAATCGCCCCCGCGTCACCCACCGCCCAACCATCACTGCCACTGATCATAGCTACCGAGTGGAGGTTACTTGTGCTAGGAGGCGCCGCTCTAACGATTGGCGCGAAGAAAATAACAAGCACTATGACGCTTACACATATCCGCAGATTCGTCTTTCTCAATTATCGTTCCTGAAACTTATGCGTCCGCATTCTAATATTGTGAACATGTATTCATATCCATCGGAATCCGTAGAGAGTTGAAGATTATGAGTCAAAAGCCGATCATAACCAAGGTTGAAGCGCGTGAGATTCTGGACTCAAGGGGCAACCCAACAGTAGAAGCGACATTATGGTCGAATGAAAAATCGGTTACGGCAGCCGTCCCCTCCGGAGCATCTACTGGTAGACATGAGGCGCTTGAGCTCAGAGATAAAGACCCGAAGCGCTACTCGGGAATGGGCGTTCTAAACGCGGTCAGGAATGTTAAGGAAATCATTGGCCCAAAGATTGTTGGACGTGACCCAAGAGACCAGGCTGCAATCGACCGGTTAATGATCGATCTTGACGGAACACCAAATAAGGGTAAGCTGGGCGCAAACGCGATCCTAGCCGTTTCACTAGCAACCGCTAAGCTCGCTGCCACGCTCGCGAACAAGTCACTCTTCGACCAGTTAAGCGACGGGAAAGGTGTGACACTACCCGTCCCCGTCATGAACATCATAAACGGAGGTAAGCATGCCGGGACCGGTCTCAAGATTCAAGAGTTCATGGTACTTCCCGCAGGCGCTGAGAATTTCGCTGACTCGCTAAGGATGGGTGCGGAGATCTACCACAAGCTGAAAGGCGTAATTCAATCAAAGTACGGAAAACAATCGGTTAACGTCGGAGACGAAGGCGGCTTCGCCCCCCCAATGACCAAGACAAGTGACGCCCTTGACACAATCATCCAAGCCATCACGGAAGCAGGCTACGTTCCGGGGAAGAACGTTTATGTCGGCTTCGACGCCGCATCCTCCGAATTCTTCAATTCCGGCGTATACGAAATTGACGGCCAAAAGAAGTCGGCTGAAGAACTAGTTGACTTCTACACCGATTTAATCCAGCATTACCCCATACGGTACATTGAGGACCCATTCGACCAGGAGGACTACGAACACACCGCCCAGTTCACCCGCAAAGTTGGAAATAAAGTGAACGTGGTGGGTGACGATATCTTCGTGACGAACATTGCGAGGCTGAAGAGGGGAATTCAATTAGGCGCTGCGAACGCCCTCCTCCTCAAAGTCAACCAGATAGGATCCTTAACTGAATCAGTCGAGGCTGCGAAAACCGCCATGAATAGCAAGTACGCCGTAGTCACGAGCCACCGTTCGGGAGAGACGGAGGACTCGACAATATCTGACCTAGCAGTAGCCCTCAACTGTGGACAGATCAAGACCGGAGCCCCATGCCGAGGAGAAAGAACTGTCAAGTACAATCGTCTCCTCCGGATCGAAGAAGAGCTCGGGAGCCGAGCTCAATTTATGGGCCTGAAAGCCGTAAAGGAACTGTGATTCCAGAGAACGACTTTTCTAACCCGGCAACCTCATCATCTCGCGGGAGACAACGGTCCATGGATGCGTACGATTGCGTTAGAACGAAGCTTGACCTGCGCGAATTCAATACGGGAAGGAAGATTCCTCAAGACGCTAAGATGAAGATTCTCGAGTCCGCACGGGTCACAGGCAGCGCCATGAACAGTCAACATTGGCGTTTCATACTCGTGCAAACCCCTGAACGGTTGAGAACATTAGCTGAGGACAGCACTACGGGAAGCTGGGTTAGAGGCGCCAACTTCGCCGTGATCGTTCTAACGACGGAGAAGCGCGGATTCGAACTCATAGACGCCGGAAGGGTTACGCAGGATATGCAGATAGCCGCATGGAATCTCGGAATCGTCTCATGCATCTTCACCGGAGTGAATCAAACTGCGCTTCGAAGGGATTTCTCCATACCGGAGGGCCTGAACGCCAGTGTCATCATCGGATTCGGCTACCCCGCGAAGAAAGTCACGGGCTCGAAGAAGAAGCGTAAATCGTTAACTGACTTAGTGTTCATCGACAAGTACGGTAAACCCTTCGACAATAGCCAGTTGTCCTAAGCGGCGCTCTTTCCCGATCTGCTCCTGAACCTTCTTCTCCTAGTAGCGATTATTGATCTTCTACGAATCTTGAAGAGATCTGAACGTTGACGCATCTTTGACTCGAAGAAGCCTACAGCTTCCCTACAACTATCAGGGTTGGAGGCGTGAGCTGCAACGTACGGAATCAGATGCTTGTATGCTCTCTCCCTAATCTCCGAGTCAGTCATCCCGTCCCTAACTCCGGATGAAACGAGATCGTCTAGCTCCTTCCTGAAACCTTCGGAATCAGCCGCAGTCTCAACACTACTCGTGTGGGGACCGTTACGTTTCGTAAACGTGAAGATGAAATCACCCACAAAAGCTCCCACCTGCATCGCGTGAAACGTCGTCGTGTAAGCCTTGATAGGTCTCTGGTATGAAATTCCGTTGGGTTTG
>CAZAGP010000284.1:0-2928 GCA_964484575.1 uncultured Candidatus Bathyarchaeia archaeon
AGGACACACTGCTTCAGGATCGATTGAGCGATTCTCCTGCTTGGATAAGGCACTATATGCTCGGAGAATCAAAGAAGGACCCGGCGGAGATAAGCGCTGACGCAATTGACGGAACGGTGGGCCACCAGATAATTGATGAGATTCAGCCTCGACAGAACGACGTGACCATAAAGAAATTCCGGTCAAGCGCGTTCGTAGGCACAGGTTTGGACTTGATCTTGAGAAGCAACAACTTGAGGAGCGTCGTTATAACCGGTCTATTCACGGAAGGTTGCGTCGAGTCAACTTGCCGAGACGCCTCAAACGAGTACTTCGTCGTAGTCGCTGAAGATTGCGTCGCCTCGGATAGAAAGGAGTTACATGCCGCATGCATGAAGATCATGAGGTATCGATACGACGTTTTGCCAAGCGCGGAAATCGTAGCCGCCTGGAAAGATGCTGCGAGATGACGCTAGCCGTGAGTTTTCGCCGCTTCGGTGGCATTGAAATTTCGCAGCCCTACAGATTCCATCGAAACTTGAGTGAGGTGATTCGCAGCTGGTTACTCTCGCTGTATTAGGCGCCGGTAATGCCGGCTGTTCACTGGCAGGCGAAGCGTCACTGCGAGGATTTGATGTATCGCTCGCCGAGTTACCTCAGTTCAAGGCCAATCTCGCGGCACCGTTGAAAAAGGGTGGGGTGGAAGTTACTGGAGAGCTCGATACCGGTTTCGCGAAGGTTGACAAGATTACGTTGAATGTAGAGGAGGCGATTGCTGGACGAGATCTCATATTCATTACGACGCCTGCATTTGGTCACGGACCTTTCACTCGAGCCTGTCTTCCACACCTGAGAGACAGCCAATGTTTGGTGTACATATCTTACTTCGCGGCACTCAGAATGGCCAAACTTGTCAGGGACCTGCGGGTGCAAACGAAAGCGGTTCTTGCTGAAACATCCTCCTTTGCTTATGCCTGCGACCGCGTCGGATCCGGAGGCGCATTTTTCATGGAGCGGTATCAGGATGACGCTAAAGTAGTCATCAAACGGGAAAAAAGCGAGTTGCCCTTTGCGGCTTTTCCTGCAACGAACACTTCACGTGCCCTTGGAAAAGTGAAAGAAGTGTTACCTTCAATCATAGAAGCGCGGAACGTTCTTGAAACCAGCATTCACAACGTCAACACAATAAGCCATCCAGCGGGAGTTCTCATGAATGCCGGCTGGATTGAACACACGAGAGGAAAATTCTCTTTCTACCTGGAAGGGCAAACCCCCGCGATCATGAGAGTAGCCAAGGCGATGGATTCCGAGAGAACTGCGCTGGCCGGCGCATTCCGCCTTGAAGAAACGTCGGAGGAGGAATGGGATTCGAGAATGTATAGCAAATACAAGGACAAGAAAACCGGTCAGGTCTTCCAAGAGAAGTATTACAAAGGGGTCTTCGATGCACCCCCAAGTCTGAACCACCGCTATTTAACAGAAGACGTCATTTACGGACTTGTACCGATGTCATCGCTGGCCAAGGTTGCGGGTATAAAGACACCAACCTTCGACTCAATCATAACCTTGGCCGGTGTCGCAAACAGTGTGGACTACTGGAGTGAAGGGATCACATTAGACAAGCTCGGCCTAGAAAACAAGAACGTAGATCAGATTATCGAATTCGCCGAGCAAGGTGAATCTTAGGACTCAGCGCTGGATTCAGTCGGCGAATGGTCTCTGATCAGTCGGGCAAGGGTAGTGAGACAACTTGCAAAAATGATTTCGCAATTCAACCAAAGCCATTCTCATTAACCTTGACCATACGAAGTGGTAAGTCGGTTCTTTTGGTGTTCGGACGTGAATGAGACCAGACAACTCTCGGAATTCCTCGCCGAGCTGAAATACGAGACGATTCCCTTAGACGTTGTTGGTAAGGCAAAAAGACTGATTCTAGATTATTTGGGGTACGTTACGGTTGCAGCAGACGAGCCAACTGCTAAGGTTTTGCTGAAGTTCATAACAACCTATGATGGGCGGAAAGAGGCCATGATTCTAGGTTACGGAACCATGGCCTCCTGCCTGAACGCGGCTCTCATCAACGGTGCCATGGGGCACATGTGCGAAATTGATGACACTCATAGGCAGACAGGTTCGCACCCGGGCGATAGCACTATCGCTTCTGCGCTTGCGGTCGCTGAAAAGGAAAGAGCGGACGGGAAGCAGTTCTTAACGGCAGTTGTCGCGGGTTACGAGGCTGCGCTACGGGTCGGAGCGTCCGTTTGCCCAAGCCACTACCTTAAGGGCTGGCACACGAGCGGGACGATAGGCACTTTTGGTGCTGCAGCTGCAGCGGGAAAACTATTGGGTTTCAGTGCAGACCAGATGGAAAACTGCATTGGACTCGCAGCGGTGCAAGCTGCGGGGATGTTCGGCAGCGACCCTGCCGAGAAGTCCGATGTAACTTTCATGACAAAGGACTTGAGACCTGGAAAAGCAGCTTACACAGGCGTCCTATCTGCCATCCTAACTGAGATAGGGCTAACATGCGAACCCAATATACTAGAGGGGGAGAAAGGGTTCTGCGCGCTCTATTCCGACGAGTACAACTTGGGAAGGATAACCGACCGGATAGGAGAGGAGTTCAAGATAATGGAGGTCGCGCACAAGCCATATTCCGCTTGTAGGTTCATTCATCCAGCTATCGACGCTACTCTACAGTTAATGGAAAAGCACAACATGACCGAAGATGACGTGAAGACGGTTACCGTCGAATCATATAGGTATGTTGCGTTGGGTATGGACAATATGAATCCGGTTGGCCCCTACGGGCCTCGATTCAGCGTGCAGTTTCAGTTGGCGCTTACATTAGCCGAAGGAAAAACTGGCTTGAAGAGAGTCCTCGCGAACCATGACTATGACGTCGAAAGATTGAAGGACCCTCAAATCCAGGCGTTGATGCAAAAGGTA
>CAZAGP010000285.1:0-22487 GCA_964484575.1 uncultured Candidatus Bathyarchaeia archaeon
ACTCTGCAAGGTCATGGACAAGAGGACGGCGCCCAAAGGCACCGTCCAGTTTGGAGTTCACGACGGAAGAAACGTCATAGCCCCCAAAGATGAGACCGCTTCAGAATACACACCCAACGACACTCTCCGGGTAAGCCTACCGACACAACGAATCCTTAGTCATATTAAATTCGCGAAAGGAAACCTTGCATTAGTAGTCGCAGGCCGAAACGCTGGAAAGAGCGGAAAAATAGTTGAACTGCAGAACGGAACGGCCACTCGACCTGCAATGGTAACCATCGAAGACAAGACTGGAGACAAGTTTGACACGATAGTTAACTACACGTTCGTCGTAGGAACCGACAAACCAGCAATCAAACTGGAGGCCGCGTGACCGCATGGAAACCGTAACTGAACCTGTGCCTCCACCGACAAATCCGATGAGAATCATAAAACTAGCCAAAGTAACCGTTCATATCGGCGTAGGAAAATCGGGAGAAGAATTAGAAAAAGCTAGGAAAGTACTGGCAGAAATCACCGGTCAGAAACCATGCACAAAGCAAGCTAAACGAACCCTCAAGGACTTCAATATCAGAGAAGGCGAACCCATCTCTTGCCTAACCACCCTTAGAGGAGAACAGGCCACGGAATTCCTGAAGCGAGGGCTTGAAGCGGTAAGCAACTCGCTCAAAGCATCAAGCTTCGACGATAATGGAAACTTCGCCTTCGGCGTCAAGGAACATATTGAAATTCCAGGCACAAAGTACGTACCGGAACTCGGCATATTTGGCATGGACATAATTGGAACCCTCGAACGTCCAGGCTTCAGGATTAAGAGACGACGTGTTCGACCCGCCTCGGTGGGGAAATCACATCGCATTTCAAGAGATGAAGCAGTAAAATTCGTCACAGAGAATTTCGGGACACAAATCAAGGGAGCATAGACAAATGGCTAAACTCAAAGCAAAAAAAGTCCGAAAATATGGCAAGGGCAGTAGACCATGCCGCCGCTGCGGACAGTATGGCCCAGTCATAAGAAAATACGGCCTAATGCTCTGCCGACAATGCTTCCGCGAACTGGCTCCAAGCTTAGGATTCAAAAAATACATGTAAGGTGAGCTGAATGGTTCGCGTTGAACTTGCGGAGAGAGCGCTGGAAATTCCAAAAGACGTACAATTAGCCGTAGACGGAAGACGAGTCAAGGCTACCGGGCCAAAAGGGGCACTCGAAGAAGACTTCTCCCACCTACCGGTTCAGTTTGCCATCGACGGGACAACTCTCAGGGTCTACAGTAACTGGGCGCGAAAACGTGAGGTCGCCCTGGTGGGAACAGCTCTTGCCCACGTGAGGAATATGATACGAGGAGTATCAAAAGGGTACACGTACAAGCTCAAAGTAGTCTACGCCCACTTTCCTGTCACAATAAAGGTTCATGAAAAAGAAAAGAATCTGACAATCGAGAATTTCACCGGAGAGAAGACTCCTAGAATCATCAGAATCGTTGGCTCAGCAAAAGCCAAAGTAGTTGGCGATGAGGTACACGTCCAAGGCAGTAATCTGCACGACGTCAGCCAGACCGCTGCGAACATTCAGACGGGGACAAGGATTATCGATAAGGATCAACGCGTATTCCTCGATGGAGTCTACATCTTCGAAAAATCGGAAGGCATGTAAATGAAAACCTACAGGCGGCCGAAATTCGTAAGGGAAGAGAGCTGGAGGTACAAGCGAGTTAAGCCATCATGGCGAAGCGCCCGCGGTAAGAGCAGCCGCGTCAGACGTAGCAAGGAAGGCTGGCCACCTCTCGTAAAAATCGGTTACGCACGACCAGCGTCTATTCGAGGTCGCCACCCATCAGGTATGATAGAAGTTATGATTAGAAGACCGCAGGACTTAGAAGCGGTCGACCCTAAGATTAACGTTGGCAGAATCGCGCACACCGTAGGAGAAAGTAAGCGTCTACTCATACTCGACGAAGCTGAACGACGTGGCATCCGCCTCCTTAACCCGGGACGGAAGAAGGAGGTCAGCGCAGTAACCACGCCGAAAGAAGAGGAAGAGGCTGCTGAGCCAGCAAACCCTGAGCCTGAACAGGAATTGAAACCACGAGAAGGAGAGGGAAGCAAATGAGTCTGGTGGGGCAAAAAAGATTAGCAGCTGAAATTCTCAAAGTTGGAACAAGCAGAGTCTGGGTTGATCCCGACGACACGGACAGAGTCGCATCCGCAATTACTCGCGAAGAAATCCGGAAACTCATACATGAAGGAAGCATAGCTAAACTGCCTAAGACTGGAATTAGCAGAGGCAGAAAAAGGACTCGAAGACAGGAACTCTTAGCGGGGCGTCACAAAGGACCAGGACACAGGAAGGGCAGCGTTAAGCCGGGTAAACCAGAATGGGTCATTCGAATCCGTTCGATCCGCCGCAAATTACGAGGGCTACGCGACAAACGCTTCATAACAACCGACGTATATCGAAAGCTATCCCTCATGTCAAAAGGCGGAGCATTTCGCAGCGCAGCTCACCTTGATGAATATATCGAAGCACACAAACTAGTCAGGAGACGGTAGGCATGGCGCAAGCGACGCAAACTCAGAAGTCTGAAGCAGGCTGGGTCCCAAAAACAAAGGTTGGCAGAATGGTACAGGCAGGGCAGATCGTCTCCCTTGAAGACATTTTCACGCAGGGACTTAAGATAAAGGAACCGGAAATCATTGACGTACTTCTACCTGGATTGAAGCAAGAAGTACTAGGAATAGGATTCGTACAGAAACAAACCGATGCCGGAGAGAAATCCCGCTTCAAAGCAATAGTCGCGGTTGGAAACGGCACCGGATTCCTAGGAGTCGGCGGAGCCAAAGCAAGACAAGTAAGAAGCGCAATTGACAAAGCAACGTTGCAAGCCAAACTTGACGTCGTACCGATTAAACGAGGCTGCGGAAGCTGGGAGTGCGGATGCGGTCAAGCCCACTCAATACCATTCCGAGTTAAAGGAAAATGCGGAAGTGTCAGCATTGAGATAATTCCAGGACCGAGAGGACTCGGCCTAGTCGGCGGAGAAACTCCCAAGACCGTTCTCACCTTAGCCGGCGTAAAGGACTGCTGGACTAGAAGTTTCGGCTCCACAAGCACGTTAGGGTCAATGGCGTACGCGGTCTACGAAGCGTTGCGAAGCACTTACGGGATTGTAACTCCAAAGGATTGGGTTACTTAAGGCTCTAAATAACTCCTAAAGCTTTTCCAGTCTTCTCGAAAACGTTCAAAGCATAGTCCAGATCCTGACTGGAGTGGCCAGCGTTCATGATCGTTCGAATCCTCGCCTTGTCACGGGCGACCATAGGATAAATGATTGGCAACGCGTACACGTTCTGTTCGAAGAGCATCTCGCTCATCCTTCTCGCCTTTGCACTGTCCCGAACCATGACTGGAGTAATAGGCGTCTCACTCGTTCCAGTGTCGAAACCCAACTTCTTCAACCCTTCCTTGAAGTAACGGGTGTTGTACCATAGATTTCGCAAATGCTCTGGTTCCTTCTGGACAACCTCAAGGCTAGCCTTACATGATGCTACGATGCTTGAAGGGTGGGAGGCGCTAAGCAACCAAGTCCGGGACTTGTTCAATGCGAAGTTAATCAGATCACGGGACCCCGCGATATAACCACCTACAACACCGAAAGCCTTTGAGAATGTTCCCATCTCCACATCAACTCTGCCTTCAATGTGAAAGTGAGCCGCTATACCTCGCCCAACCTCCCCTAGTACCCCATCCCCGTGAGCGTCATCAATGTACGTCATCGCACCATGATCCTCAGCAAGTCCCACAATCTCGTCTGCTGGGGTAATATCACCGTCCATGCTGAAAACTCCATCAGAGACAATTAGAATCTTCTTGTAACTTTTCTTCTCCGCCTCATCAAGAACTCGCCTGAGATCCTCCGAATCGCGATGTCTATAGACAGCGCGTTCCGCGCGAGACAGTCTAACGCCATCTATGATGCTCCCATGGTTAAGTTCATCACTAATAATGAGGTCGCCCTCACCCGCCAGTTGAGGAATCAAACCCGCATTTGCCGCAAAACCAGTAGAGTATCCCAGCGCTGCTTCAGCCCTCTTATACTCAGCCAAGGCTTTCTCAAGTTCTACGTGAGGAGACATCGTACCCGCGATCGCACGAACCGAACCAGACCCGGCGCCGTACTTCTCAACAGCTTCAACGGCCGCCTTCTTCACCAAAGGGTGATTAGTAAGGTTCAGGTAGTTATTTGAACAGAGAACTAACACTCTCTTCCCTGAGACCACTGACCAAGGTCCGCTACTTGCTGAAAGGACACGAATCCGCCAATCCAAAGCTTCAGAGACAAGTCGCTCGTACTCCTCACGAAGGAAACTTCTCGGATCACGCTTCACTGATTTCAGCGACAAAACATGCTCGCACCAAGACAGTCAGCCGGACCGATATGAGGTTTACCTGAACCAGCAAGACATAAAGCGCGTCCAATAGTAACTTGACATGAATATGCTTGAAGGCCTTTGCCAAAATACGACCCGAACCCGGGATAGATCTTATTACCACAGAGAAGCCCCAACCCGGACCGTGGGACGTACTCGTAAAAGTAAAGGCCGCGTCTGTTTGTGGGACCGACTATCACATTTACCGATGGGATGAGTGGGCGCGAGAACACATCAAGCCTCCCCGTATCATCGGACACGAATTCGCGGGTGAAATTGTTGAAACCGGCAACGAGGTTGACGCAAGTTTCAAGGGAAACTTGATCGTAGCTGAAAGCCACATCGGATGCGGTACATGCTATCAATGTCGAACCGGGAACTCTCATATCTGTGAGCGCCTAGCGATCGTCGGAGTCGATGTTGACGGTGCATTTGCAGAATACGCCCGTATCCCCGTGCAGAACGCATGGCCGATTCCTAAAGAGGTCCCTGTTGAAACTGCGTCAATACTTGAACCCCTAGGGAACGCCGTCCACGTCGTGTACGCCACGCAATTAACTGGAAATCACGTCGCCGTCTTCGGATGTGGTCCAGTAGGCCTATCAGCAATTACCCTCGCGAATGTATCAGGAGCGCTAACCGTTACTGCCGTGGACATAAACGATTACAGACTGAAGATCGCACAGGAGATGGGTGCTACGAAAGTCATCAACTCGACAACAACCGACCCCGTTGACGAGATTCACAAAGGGACCGACGGACACGGCGCTGGTGTTGTGCTTGAAATGTCAGGCAACGATCATGCCATAAAACAGTCCTTTAGAACCGTAAGGAACGGTGGCACAGTAGTCCTTTTCGGAATTCCGTCAAGGGAGGTACCATTGAACATAGCAGACGATCTTATTTTCAAGGAAACTCATGTCCTAGGAATCGTCGGTCGCGAGATGTTCAGAACTTGGTATCGCCTGGAAAGCCTCTTGAAAGCCCGAAAACTCAACCTTACCCCTCTAATAACGCACAGAATGAATCTTGAGAAACTCGAAGAAGCAATGATGCTTGTCGGCACAGGGAACTGCGGAAAAATAGTTCTTACACCCTAACACTACCTTTATTTTCAGCAGCTTGACCCTGACAGCTTCGCATGCTCTCATGAGCTATTGAAGGAAATACTATTGGCTACACGACAACGAAAGGTCCGACATCTCAGAGGATCAAGGACTCACGGATGGGGTACTTCAGGTCAACATCGAGGAAGCGGGATGCTTGGTGGTCATGGTCGGGCTGGAAGATACAGGGCTAAACGTTCGCGGCTGATCCGGACGAAAGAATTTTTCGAAATGAGGTATGCTGGAAAGAAAGGTTTCACCTCAGTAGCTCAGAAGCAGCGACCAGAGCGGGCCCTAAATCTGATCCAACTCACAGGACTCATCAGTCAGCTATCCCGAGAGAATAAACTCAAGACGGAAAATAACGTGCCTGTTGTTGACCTTCGAGAGCTAGGCTATGCTACACTTCTTGGAACGGGATCAATATCGCAACCCGTCCACGTCAAAGTGGGAAGATGTTCGGAAAGCGCCCTACGGAAGTTGAAGGAAGCCGGTGGAGACGCGATGACCGAGAAAACCAGTGAAAATTGATGGTTAGATTCATCGAACTCTTCAAACCCATAGCACGATTCTTCCCAGACATCAAACCGCCAGATAGAAAAGTCGCCTTCAACGAGAAAATTTTCTGGACCGTCATAGCGCTCATAGTTTACTTTGTAATGTCCCAGGTTCCCCTATACGGAGTATCAACCGCGGGGCTCAATGATCCTCTCGGGGCTTTGAGAGTTATCTTCGCGTCGAACCGCGGCACACTAATGGAACTTGGCATCGGCCCTATTGTCACAGCCGGCCTAATACTCCAGGTACTTGCAGGGTCAAAGATGATCAACCTTGACATGAACAACCCTGAAGACCGTTCGCTCTTCACAAGCGCCAGCAAGATACTGTCCGTCGTAATGACCGTATTCGAAGCGCTGGCTTACATCCTCGGAGGAACATATGGCACTCTTCCGGGCACAACTGAAGTGATAATTCTCCTGCAGTTGGTCGGCGCCGGACTCATAGTACTATTACTTGATGAAATGCTCCAGAAAGGGTGGGGACTCGGTAGCGGGATCAGTCTCTTCATTGCCGCAGGGGTTGCTTCAACCATATGGTGGGATTGCATGGCCCCTATGGGTCCCATGGCGGACGGACATTATCTAGGAGCACTAATAGCATTCGGTCAAAGTCTAGTTGGACGACAAGACATTAAGGCAATGTTCGCTCGAACCCAAGGGCTTCCTGACATGGTAGCCTTTCTCACAACTGTAGGAGTTTTCCTAATAATCATCTACTTCAATGGAATGCGGGTCGAGATCCCGGTATCCTATGCACGGTATCGAGGCTTCAAAGGCAAGTTCCCGCTGAAGCTATTTTACGTATCAAACATCCCTGTCATTTTCGCAGCCGCCCTCTTCGGTAACATTTACTTCATCAGTCAACTCATCTGGCAGAGATACAATAATACTAACAGTAACTTCTGGCTAAACCTACTAGGTAAGTTCGTGATTCAGGGGCAGCAATATCAACCGTCAGGCGGATTAGTGTATTACGTAGTCCCGCCGCGAAGCATAACTCTTGTAGCGCAGGACCCGATAAGAGCCCTCGTCTACACGATCCTCCTCGTGATTGGATGCGTCTTCTTCGCAGTTACTTGGGTGGAGGTGGGCGGCATGGATTCAGCTGCAGTAGCAAGGCAACTGCTCGACTCTGGAATGCAAATCGAAGGCTTCAGAAGATCAGAGATACCCATCAGGC
The DNA here is from genome assembly GCA_964484575.1 of uncultured Candidatus Bathyarchaeia archaeon. GTDB lineage: Archaea > Thermoproteota > Bathyarchaeia > 40CM-2-53-6 > 40CM-2-53-6 > FEN-987. The sequence goes on from CAZAGP010000285.1 coordinate 7,275, forward strand.
AAATGCTCGAACGGTACATTCCTACAGTGACTATCATTGGCGCAATACTAATCGGTTTGATTGCGGGCTGTGCAGACTTTCTGGGAGCCTTCGGCTCAGGCACAGGAATCTTGCTCACAGTAGGTATCATCGAACAGTATTACCAAATACTCGTTCAGGAGCGAATAACTGAGCTTTATCCTGCAGCTAGAGGTATCCTCGGTGAATAGTGATCAGAAAATGTCCCGCGATGTCTCGAAAGATTTCGTCAGGTTAGAAGCAGGTAGAACTTGGACTGGTAGATGAACCTCACAATGCGAATAGCAATAGTCCTCTCAATATTACTGATTCTTGTAGCTGCAGGTGTAGCTATCTCGCTGCCTCAGCCAGTATTTGCTCAATACTCGCTCGGTATGCCGTATCAGGTCTCCACTAGCACTACAAATTCGACATCCACTACGAATCAGACATCAGGATGGTTCGGCGGACTCACCGGGCCTATAGTAAAATACGTGAAGACTGCTCTAAATGCAACCGTCAGGCCACGATCAACTCTCTTCGTCATAGGCCTCGCGCTTCTTCTCGGCTTAACCTCTTCTACAGCAGCGAAGATTCTCGTAGATTACGATATGATTAGAAAGACCACCAAGGAGTTTCAGGCCTGGCGAAAAGAGGTCGACGCCGCTAAGAAGGCGAACGATAACCAGACCGTCTCTAAACTCATGAAGAAACAGCAGGCTATGATGAAACTCCAATCCAAAGCAAGCATGGAACAGTTCAAAGTCACTGCAGTAACTTTCGTTCCATTCCTACTTCTATGGTACCTGTTCAATGCAGTCTTCGCAGGTCAGGTAGTTGCAATCTCCCCCTGGCAGCTCCCGCTCGCGGGCATAAATCTTAATTTCGTCTCCTGGTACTTCATGAGTTCTTTCGCAGTGAACTTTCCAATGATGCGATTATTTGGGATAGGAATGGGTGAAAATTGAATGCCCCGTCGTGGTTTGCGATCTAGAGGCAAGAGAAGTAGACACTTAGTTCTGCCTGGAGGCAAGAGGACGATCCATTACTCCACTCGTCGCTACGGAGGGAGTAGATGTGCCTCATGCGGGGCGGACCTTCATGGAATGACCTCACATAGAAAATCACCAAAATCCAGCAAGAGACCCTCACGACCTTACGGCGGATTGCTTTGTCACAGCTGCCTCCGAATGGCTATCGCAAAGCAACTTGCGTAGATTGACAGTAGCGTTCAAGTCCTTCAGGAATCTAAGTCTACTCTGGGACTCAAATTCAGAAGCAAATATAGTAGAGTTAACTCTGTGACTTTGCTCTCACGCGGTTAGCAATCAATCCGTCAATACTCAATTTGGGGCTCCCATTAAGAAGCAGAACTAATGATGCACTCCACAGCAAAGCGTGAACTAAAGCTTGTTCAACCATACCTCCCAATAGCAGGGGGGACGCGATTATCGTGAACTCTATGACCCCCCAAACGGCAGCCAGCCTCGTCATCAAGCCCAAGATGAATGAGATTGCTGCCATTGTCTCCAGTAGAGTGAAAAAATAAGTTAAGGCCACTACTCCACCTGCCCCGAACAGCTTTTGTACAAACTCGTTCGCCTCCGGATGACCTGCTATCATCCCTACCCATCGAGGTACATCAGAGTGCAACCAGAACGCGGCCACAACAACCCTCAGAGCAACAAATGCATACGCACCCCAAGTGTATGGTCCAGAAAAGAGAAAGCGGGTTAACGAATCGGCCAAATTAACGCACCACTCCCTAAGCGGCCTTGTCTAGGCTCACATATACCTATCCCTTAGTGATTGACAGCGTTCACGGGAAACTCACCAAAATTGATTCATCGCGTCAGAGACGCTAAGTACAACATCCATGAATAAGACGAAAGCGGTCGTCAACGTGACTGGAACCAACCTAGAAGACGGAAAAGGGCTGGTAGTGACCGTTAGTGGTCCTCACGGAAGTGGCAAGTCAACTTATGCCAGAGCACTTGCTGAAGATCTCCACCTCAGATATGTCTGTGCCGGCGAACTCTTCAGAGACCTCGCCAAGCAGAAAGGCAAGTCACTGGAATCATTTAGTCGATATGCCGCAAACAACCCTGACATCGACCACCTAATAGACGAGAGAACTCGACAAGAAGCTCAGAGAGGAAACGTCGTAATCGACGCACAGCTCGCCGCTTGGATTCTGAAGGATGAAGTCGATGTCAAGTTGCTTTTGGTTGCAGCAGACGCTGTGAGATTCAACCGGATAGCACAACGTGACCACGTTACCTTCGAATTTGCCAAGAATGAGACACTCGCACGCGAAGAGATTCAGAGAATACGGTACAAGAATTACTATGGAATAGACGTTTCAGACCTTAGTATTTACGATCTGAGAATCGATACCGGAATCCATTCAATCAAAGTTACAAGGAAGAATATCCTCGACGGTGTACGAAATTTGCTTCAAGAGAGAGAAACCGTCAAGTCCACTTAACTGAGATTTATCTTCCCATTACGTGTTGACTGCCAACAGCCGGGACCCCAAGTTACACTTATGTATTTCACACTTCACTAGTTCGAACCCTTGTGAAAAGAGATGGCAGGCATCGAAGTAGGCAGAATATGTGTAAAGCTTCTCGGAAGAGAGGCGGGTAAGAAGTGCGTAATCGTTGACGTTGTAGACAAGAACTTCGCCCTAGTCACAGGACCGAAGGCCGTAACGGGAGTGAGACGCAGACGAACCAATTTAGATCACCTGAAATCCACCCAAGAAATTGTCGAACTGAAGAAAGGAGCCACTGACGACGAAGTTGAAAGGGCATTAACAAAAGCCAAAAAAACCAAGTTCATGAAAGAAGACGTTCTACAATCGAAACCTTCGGCCTAGTAGAAATACGTCAAGCCTCTCAAGTCTCCTTAATAGGACCCAACATGAAACAGCCTGCAAAGAGGTGAGTCTTTGCAGAATATTCCAGTTGTAGAGCGACAGTTTGTGACGAAAGTAGCGGAAGGCACGGATCAGCATTATGGATCCGAACCAGGAAGCAGATCAATCTCAAACCACATCAAGTACGGAATCATGAACATCGACAAGCCAGCGGGCCCGTCTAGCCATGAAGTTGTCGCTTGGATTAAACGTATCATGAGGTTAGCGCATGCCGGCCATGGCGGGACCCTAGAGTCTCTGTAGGCGGGGGAATCCCAAAGTAACCGGCATCCTGCCAATCGCCCTAGAGGAAGCCACGAAAGTCGTTCAAGCATTCCTGTACTCAGGCAAGGAATACGTATGCCTTATGCAAGTTCACGCAGACGTTCCCAACAGCACAACAGTGCGAGTGATGAAGGAATTTACCGGTGAGATTTACCAAAAGCCCCCCCTCAGGGCATCCGTCAAACGGTCACCGAGAAGACGAACCATATATCAGCTGGATATTCTCGAGCTCGACGGACGAATGGTCCTATTCAAGTGCTCATGCCAAGCGGGCACCTACATTCGCAAACTATGTTCGGACATAGGTGAAGTTCTTGGCTGTGGCGCACACATGCGTGAGCTTCGGAGAACGCGTGCCGGCCCATTCACGGAGCAAAGTGGACTTACGACGCTTCACGATTTGAGCGCGGCCGAAGAAGAGTTCGAAAAAGGAAACGAGCTACCATTGCGGCATATTATTAGACCAATGGAATTGGCTTTGCTTCCCTTTCCTCAAATCATCTTGCGTGATTCAGCAGTTGACTCAATTTGTCACGGTGCGACGTTGGCGATTCCTGGAATCGCGAAAATCGAAACTTCAGTCGAGAAGAGCAAGCCAGTTGCGCTCTTCACGTTGAAGGGTGAAGCAGTAGCGATAGGTCGCGCTTTGCTCTCCGTTAAGGACATAGCTGACCAAGACAAGGGCTTGGCAGTTAGGGCCGAGCGCGTACTAATGGAGCGAGGGACATACCCGGCGCTATGGAAGTAGAATCGAATCCTTAAATCAAGCCAAGAATCCAGAAAAGAGTGAGCCGGGGTTCCCTAGTCTGGTAAGGGGCAGATTCCGAAGGAAGCCCACGCCTGGAATCTTCAGACCGTAAGCCTGTGGTCGAAAGGCCTCGAGGGTTCAAATCCCTCTCCCGGCGCCATACACTAGGTTCAGTACGCCGAATTCCCTGTGAAGGCGTCTACAAGTCACTTGTGGCAGTTTACGTGGCGAGGGCAAAAGTTGCTGCCCACCTCAGTACCATTACAATGAGGTCGGAGTAAGTGAGATCAGGTAAGGTTTAATACCTTTCAACTTGCTTTTCCGCTCGAACTTGGAGTAATCAAGATGTCCAAAGAATTCAGACACGTTCTTCGAGTATCAGGAACAAACATTGATGGTACGAAGAATGTTGTTTACGGTTTGACCAAGATAGTTGGAGTAGGTCCGAGTTACGCGGCGGCGATTGTGAAAGCTTCGGAGTTGAAGTCGAATTTACGGGTCGGGGAACTCTCAGAGGCTGAAATCCAGAAGCTTGAAGATATCATGCATGACCCGGCAAAATATGGGTTACCTGCGCGGTTGTATAATCGGAGAAAGGCCTTGGATACTGGCAGAGATGTTCACCTGATTGGACCGGACGCTACGTTGAGCGTTAAGAGCGATATTGATTTCATGACGGATATTAGGACCTGGAAGGGTGTTAGGCATTCCCTAGGGCTTAAAGTGCGCGGACAAAGGACTAGAACCACCGGGCGAAAAGGACGAGCTGTTGGCGTTGCTAAGAAGATCGTAATGGAAGCGGCAAGAGCAGCTGCGGCGGAACGAGAAAAGGAAGAGAAGAAGTAATGGGAGATCCTAAGCGTCAGCGGAAGAGCTACGAGACACCGAGGCATCCTTGGCGTAGTGACCAATTGGACGTTGAACTGCGCCTCGTTGGCGAATATGGCTTGCGAAACAAGCGTGAGCTGTGGCGTTACAAGACAATGCTTTCTGAAGTGCGAGGAATCGCTAGATCTCTTTTGGGGAGAACGGAATCTGAACGTGCAGGGATAGAGCGGGAGTACTTGAGTAAACTGAGCAAGATAGGAATGCTGTCCGAGTCCGCATCTATTGATGAGGTTCTAGATCTTGACATCCGTGACCTGCTCGAACGACGCTTGCAGACGGTGGTGTTCAGAAAGGGTTTGGCGAAAACGCTGTTTCAAGCGCGCCAACTGGTTTCGCACGGGCACATCTCCGTAGCGAGCAGAATAGTTTCTATCCCAGGCTACATTGTCAGCAGGAGCGAGGAGCAGAAGATCAAATATTTCAATCACAGTCCGCTTGCGAAGACCGATCATCCATTGCGCAAGGTCATAGCTGCGACTGCCGCTGGACAAGAGGTTGCGGCATCGTAATCATCTTCGCCTTTGAACGATTACGCCGAAGATTAACGCAGCGACCGTAACTAGAAGTGCGAGAATTACAATAAGACTAGCAGATGGACCGGACCCGAGGATTATCGGAATAGGGCCAATCAAGATAACTGTTCCGACACTCCCACCTGTGTTGCCGCTGAGTATTGGGCCGAGAGACATTAGGAGAATTCCAAGTAAGATCAGCACAAACGCTAGGAAGAACAGTCCTATCGGAATTCGCTGGGGAGTACTCACAGTTGGTTGACTAAACTGACTGGTGCAGCTGCGACACCACCATCTGTTTGCATCGAAACATTCTTGACAAACCATTCGGCTGCAGTTATGACAGACAAATGACGCGTTTTGGGTTCCGCATAGAGCACAAATGGCCATTTGCTTCACCTCATCCAGTAGGGAAGAATCATTAGTATTGTTACCATCACGGTTAACGCGATCGCTAGAAGTATGACAACTTTTGCTGATTCACGATCTGTACCGAGTATTATCGGGATGGGTCCGATGAGGAGGACTCCCCCGCCCTTAACGTGACCATCAGTTTTCTTGCCCGACATTATCATTAGAAGGATTGCTACGAATGCCACTATCAATCCGATCACGGTTAATGCGAAGCCAATTTCGAACGGGAAATCAGTCAAACTTCTTCGAGAGTGTTAGAGCAGGGGCGGAGATTAATCCTTCTCAGGATAGTGCTCGATCCAGCTAACTCATTCAGGCTGACGGCCGTAATAGTTTATAAGCGCGGCAGAGGCTACTCGAAAAAGCTCGCTACTGAGAAGTGGAAATATCGTGAACTCGGACCCGGAAGGACTAACCATGGGAGTACGTAGTTTATAAAATGGGGTCCGTGGAGTTGGACGTAAAGATAATTGAAGATAAGGAGAGTTCCCTTCGCTTCCTTTTGGCTGATGCAGATCATGCCTACGCGAACGCCCTTCGTCGAGCTATGATCGCGGAAGTGCCCACTATGGCAATTGAGGACGTGATCGTTATCGAGAACACTTCAGTACTCTACGATGAAGTGATCGCACACCGCCTCGGATTGGTACCTCTCAAAACTGATCTTGACGCTTACGTACTTCCTGAAGAATGTGATTGCAAGAGTGAACTTGGTTGTAGCAAGTGTAGGGCCTCGTTTACGCTAGAGGCGGAAGCCAAGGATGAGCCTCTCATGGTATACTCCTCTGATCTGAAGCCAGAGGGTGATGTGACTCCTGTTAGCGGGAACATTCCAATCGTCAAGTTGGGACCGACGCAGAAGCTACGCTTGGAAGTTTACGCCCGTCTCGGCCGCGGAATAGAGCACGCTAAATGGCAACCTGTCTCCGCTTGCGCGTACAAGTATCTTCCAAAAATTACACTCAACCCTGAGAACCTCGCCAACTCGGAGGAGGTAATGCGAATTTGCCCAACACGCGTCTACTCATCTAACTCAGATCAGAAGTTAACCGTTCGGGACGAGATGGCCTGCACGCTCTGCATGGACTGCGTTAAAAAAGCTGTACTCGTAGATACTAAGAAACCATTTCCGGTAAAGGTGGAAGGAGACGAGAACTCGTTTATATTTTACGTGGAGTCGACTGGAGCTTTGCCCACAAAGAGAGTGGTGACTGAGGCGGCCAAAATCATCGATCGGAAAGCTACCGGGCTTAATGAGATCGTTAGCAAAGGTCTAGAGCAGGTGTGAAACTTTGAGAAGTATGATCAGCAACACAGAGCTTTCCGAAATAATCCGATTCCTCAAGGTTAAGGGACGGAAGAACAAGGCAAAGATATGGCAAGTGGCGGCTACACAGCTTTCACGCCCTCGGAAGGCAAGGGCTGTTCTCAATCTAAACCATGTCTCGCGATACACCAAACCTGATTCAATAGTGCTGATCCCTGGAAAACTGCTGGGCTCGGGCGCCATCAAACATCGCGTGACAATAGGAGCGTTTGAATATTCTAAAGCAGCCCGCGAAAAAGTTGAACGCGCAGGCGGTCAATGTCTGGCACTCAGAGAATTCGTGGAACAGCATCCAAAAGGCTCGAACATAACCATAATGCGGTGATAATAATGTCGAAGGAACTAGTACTTGACGCTAAGAATCAAATCCTGGGAAGATTTGCAAGTTACGTTGCGAAACAAGCCATCGAGGGAAACAGAGTAATCGTGCTGAACGCTGAGAAGGCTGTGATATCTGGCAAGAGAAGCAACATTGTGGAAGAAGCAAAGCGCAGGCTTGAGACAAGAACTCTCGGAACCCAATCCCATGCACCCGTCCACCAACGCCGACCGGACTTATACTTGAGGAGAGTAGTGAGGGGCATGCTTCCTTGGGATAAGCCTAAGGGACGAGCCGCATTTCACCGAGTCTGGGTCTTCATAGGCGTCCCGGAAGAATATGTTGAGAAAGAGGCTGCGCGAGTTCCTAACGCCGACGCGTCCAGACTGGTGTCTCCGTACATAACGCTCGAAGACCTCGCGAAGGAGATTGGAGGGTGATTCCATTGAGTGATCAAGAGAAAGCTGAAGTCAAAGTCAAACCTGAAAAAGAGAAGACTGAAAAGGCTGAGAAGAGACGCGTCGTATTGGTGACTGGGAAGAGAAAGACCGCAATCGCCCGCGCAATCGTAAAGAACGGTTCAGGTAAAACGTTCATAAACGGAATACCCCTCTTAACCTACACTCCCATGGTTTCCAGAATTAAGATCTCTGAACCGCTAGTTCTTTCGGGAGAAAGGTACAAGGTTCTCGATTTCAACGTGCGCGTTAACGGGGGCGGAGTGATGGGTCAAGCTGAGGCGGCAAGAATGGCAATAGCGAAAGGTCTCGTTGCATGGACTCGAAGTTCAGAGCTCAGAAGAACAATGACAAATTACGATCGAACCATGCTCGCAGGAGATCCAAGACGAAAAGAGCCGAAAAAATTCGGTGGCCCCGGAGCACGACGAAGGGAACAGAAGTCATACAGGTGACACAGTGTGATTATTCCAGTTCGATGTTTCACTTGCGGAAAACTCATTGCTGATCGATGGGAAGAATTCTCACGGCGCGTGAAAGCAGGCGAACGCCCCAAGAAGGTGCTGGACGATATCGGTATGACTCGGTATTGCTGTAGACGAATGTTCATATCACAGGTCGACGTCGTGGACGATCTCTTGCGATACGCCCAGGTCACAGCTAAGAGGCGCGCGCAATTCGAATAGGGTGAGTGTGATTTCACATGTCTGATATCGTCGAAGACAAAGAAGGAATGCCGAAATCGGAAGATCTTCTGCTTCCTCTTGAAGAATTACTGGCAGCAGGCTTGCACATTGGGACTAGAATCAAGACGGGCGATATGGAACCGTACATTTATCGAGTTAGACCTGATGGTCTTTTCATTCTGAACATCGGCAAGACCGATGAAAAGATCCGACTTGCCGCTCGTTTCATTGCAAGATTTGAACCGGAACGAACTTTGATCGTCTCGTCACGACTATACGGCAAGACGCCGGTCGAGAAATTCTGCGAACTCACTAGAACCATGCCGATCGTTGGGCGGTTTATGCCTGGTTTAATCTCCAATCCGCTTCAACCATATCACGCTGACCCTCAAGTAGTGATGGTGACTGATCCGAGAGCAGACTGGCAATCAATAAAAGAAGCTTCAAGCGCAGGAGTGCCTGTAATCGCTCTCTGCGATACTGACAATGTGTTCAGCGGGGTTGACCTTGCAATAGCAGTCAACAATAAAGGTCGTCGAGCCCTGGCAATGGTGTACTGGCTTTTGGCTCGGCAAGTCCTGAGGGAACGGGGCGATCTTCCACAAGACGGTACACTGACCGCTACTGTAGACGATTTCGAGACCAAATTAGCCGCCATCGCTCCGCGAGCGGGCGGTGAGCTTTGAAAATAAGGAAACCACACGTAGCAAACGCCTTCTACGAGGGAAGTAGCAGCGCTCTACAAGCTCAGATAGCTCACTGCTTCACGAACAAGCTTGGCCCAGGCAAACTGCCAGAGGTAGTGGACGGTCCGAAGCGAATCATTGGAATCATTGTCCCCCACGCTGGATACATGTACTCAGGCCCCGTTGCGGCTCACAGTTATGCTCAACTTGCATCTGACGGCATCCCGGATTCAGTAATAATACTCGGCCCAAATCACACTGGAGTCGGGAGCGGTGTCTCAATGATGACCACAGGGGCATGGGGCACACCACTAGGAGTAGCCTCCATCGACACTAACTTGGCAGAACAAATACGAAGCTCCAGCAGCATCATCGACGAGGATGAGATGGCCCACATCTCCGAGCATTCAATAGAGGTCCAGTTACCTTTCCTGCAATACCTCTACGGAGAACGAGTCAAGTTCGTCCCAATTTGCATGATGATGCAGGATCTCGAGACTAGTAAGGACATTGCCAAAAGTATCTCAAAATGTTGGAGAGGAGGACACTTGGTTGTCGTTGCCTCCAGCGATTTCACTCACTATGAGCCCCAAAACGTTGCTGCGCGAAAGGACAAAACCGCAATTGACGCAATCATTAATCTTGACAGTCAGAAGCTGAATGAGCTTGGAGAAACCGGAAGAGTCACAATGTGCGGCTACGGTCCAATTACAACGCTTATAGAATTAGCGAAGAAGGAGAATGTTACGCGAGCGGAATTATTGGCCTATCACACGAGCGGCGACGTCACTAACGACACTGGCGCAGTAGTTGGATACTCCGCAATCCAATTCGCAAGAGACTGATAGAGTTCAAGAATCAGTCGGCTTGCGAAGATTTATAAATGCAGGAGGAAACCGAGTTTTGATTACTGAAAATTATCGTTGTGAATAGCGTTGAGCAAGTCCACTGCATGTGCACACACAATCCAGGGGCTCGTAAAATACCATGGCCTGCGAAACAGGAACTTAAGACTCCCATACCATGATAGTATTTCCGTATGCGCTAAGAGCCTAACGACTACGGCCACGGTTGATTTCAACGACAAATACTCTGAGGATTTGATCGAGATCAATGGTGCTGTAGCTAAGGGCAACGAGGCTAGGAGAGTAACCGCAGTCATCGAGCCATTAAAGAGATTGGCTAAGAATAAACAGCACTTCAAATTGGCGAGCTCGAATAATCTCACCCAGGTAAAGGGCGTAGGTTACTCCGCTGCCGCATTCGCGTCGATTGCTCTAGCAGTGAGCACGGCTCTCGACCTGGAAATCGATCTCGAACACCTAAGTGAAGTCGCACGTTTAGGGTCCGGTTCTGCAAGCAGGAGCCTAGTCGGCGGCTTCGCGATATGGTACTCCAACAAGAACGGAAGATCGTTCGCACGTCAACTCGATGATGGCACACGTGTCAAACTGGCGATGGGAGTTGTACCGTTGGCCGCCGATGTTAAGACTGAACTTGCACACGAAGAATCTGTTAGCTCACCGTTTTTCACTGCAAGAGTGAAGGAAGTAAATGCGCAAGTGCCCAGGATGCTCAGGGCAATCAGACGGGGCGACTTGAATGAGGTTTGCAAGATCGCTGAGGATGATTCGCTTAGCCTACACGCAGTCACGATGACCGGAAAAGGTGGACTCGTTCTAGTGTCTCCGGAAACAATTAAGGTCATTAACAGAGTCAAAGCACTTCGTGAAAATCAGGATATTCCAGTTTGGTATTCCCTCGATACTGGTCCATCAATCTTCCTGAACACTCAACCTAAGTATTTGGATAGGGTTTGCGACGACATTCAAACTCACACGAATCTTCAGGTCATAAAGAGTGAAGTTGGCGGGTCCGCACACCTGATTGACCGGCACCTCTTCTAGTCGAGGCTCCGCTCAACTTTTCTAGCAGCTTCGCCTGAAACAACCAAGTGTTGAATCTTGGGGACGGGAGCTGGATTTGGCAAAGTCATCCTGTTCAACGAACATTTCGTGGTCTACGGTCTTCCTGCAATAGTCTCCGCAATCGGGAAAAAGACGACGGCCATCGTGGAAAAGCGAAAGGGATCTGGAACAGAGATGACTGACTCTCGACCTGAAACACCAGGCTACAAAGCCGAGAAGCTCAAAGAACAACAGGAATCATTGCAGCGAATGCTACAATTCATGAATGTTGACACGGAACACAACCACTTCGTAATCACACTGGCTGGCGATTTGACGGCTGCAAGTGGTGTAGGAGCCAGCGCCGCCTCATGCGCAGCTATTGCACGAGCTTTCTCAGAGGAACTAGGGTTACACTACTCTGATGAGCAAGTGAATCAAGCAGCCTACGAGGGTGAAAGGGGATATCATGGCACACCTTCCGGAATCGATAACACAGCAGCCACATACGGAGGTCTAATTTGGTATATGCGCAGAACAGAATCACAAATTATGGATCGAATGCAACTTAAGAAGCCTATCGAGATTGTGATGGGTGACACGGGAATAGTTGCAGACACAAAAACTGTAGTAGCTAGCGTCAAGGAACGCAAGGAGAGAGCCCCTGCCGAATACGCACAGATCTTTAGGAATGCAGAACAACTTGCTCAAGATGCGAAGAAGCAGCTTATTGCATTCGACTTGCCGAACCTCGGTCTCTCTATGAACAAGAACCATCAGATGCTGCAGCAGATCGGTGTATCCTGCGATGAACTCGATCTTCTAGTCGACCTGGCACTGGATAACGGCGCTTTAGGCGCCAAGATGACTGGCACTGGGCGAGGCGGCTACATGGTGGCATTAACTCCAGGGCGCGATCTCCAAGAGCGCGTTGCCATGGAAATTGAGAGGAAGGGTTTTCAGGCACTGCGTACCACGATCGGAACCTGAGTAGACTTTACCTTTTTCGGTGAAATGGCAATGGAGCTGGCAAAGTTTGCCGCTGTTCTGGAAGAAAAGAAGCTTCTGACAAGGATCAGCAAACCTGTTGATCCGAAATTCGAGATCTCGACCTTGATGCGAATGCTCGACGGCCATGTTCTTCTCTTAGACCACGTAAAGGGGTTCACGATGCCTGTAATCGCGAATGTTTGCTCCACAAGAGACTTGGTGGCTACGGGGCTTAGCACGAGCAGAGACCGGCTTATTGGAAAGCTCACTGACGCAATTGATAATCCAAGAAAAGCGCGGCAAGTTGAAGCCGAAGGATATCTCAACATCGGCGCTGACCTGAACAAGCTTCCTATATTGACACATTACCCAAAAGACCGTGGGCCGTACATTTCATCAGGCATAGTTGCATGCAACGATAAGGAGTATGGCGTCAACCTCTCCTACCACAGGGCACAAGTCCTTGAGAAAGACCTCATCGTCTTGCGGATACTCGAAAGACATTTTGACGCTTACATAAAGCGAGGGTTGAAAGAATTTGCCATCTGCATCTCCTCGCCAATTCAAGTTCTCGTTAGCGCTGCAATATCAGTGAACATTGGAATCAGCGAGATCGACATCGCCAATGCGTTGGAAGAGACCCCGCTACTTACTCTAGATGGACATCATGTACCCCCCTCAGATATTGTGATATTAGCTGAATTGACTGGTGAGTTACATGAAGAGGGACCGTTTCTCGATCTGACCGAGACCTTCGACATCGTCCGGAAACAACGAGTCGCCCGAGTGAAAAAAATCTACGTTCGAAAGGGAGCCATGTATCATGCGCTACTCCCTGGCGGCCTAGAGCACAAGGTACTAATGGGCATGCCCAGGGAACCCACCATCTATAGAGAGGTTGCCAAGGTCTGCGACGTCAAGGATGTTCTAGTAACACCAGGCGGATGCTCATGGCTCCATGGAGTTGTCAGCATACACAAGAAGAGCCCAGAGGACGGCCGGAAAGCAATCGAAGCCGCGTTCAATGGTCATAAGTCCATGAAACACGTCTTCATCGTGGACGATGATATCAACATCCACGACCCGAATGAGATCGAATGGGCAATGGCAACGCGGTTTCAAGCAGATAAGAACATGGTAACAAAGAAAGAAAAGGGCTCCTCCCTTGATCCCTCATCAGACATGGACACACAGATGACCTGCAAAGTTGGATTCGACTTCACTATACCTGAAGGAGGAAAGAAGGAGTTCAAGAGACCGGAACTCCCAATGAAACTCAACATCGACGACTACATCAAGCATGCTTAGGAGAGTTTGAGTCAATGTATCTGACAACTGCAGAAGAGAAAATTCTGTCCGGAGAGAACGGAGAGGTAATGGAGCGAATGTTCCGACTGTTAGTAAGCCTCGGAGACATCTACGGAGCCGACAGGATGATTCCCGTAGGGTCAGCGCAAGTTGCCGGCGTCTCGTACAAATCCATCGGGATTCCAGGAGTCGAGTTCCTTGAGGATTACGCGAACAAAGGCGCCGTCGCAAAAGTCGTGACCTTCCTAAACCCAGCCGGAATGGACATTGAAGATTGGAGAGAAATGAACATCCCTCCAACATTCGCTGAATACCAACTCCGCATCATGAACGCCTTCAAGAAGATGGGCATCGTAGTGAGTGCAACTTGCACACCATACTTGGCAGGAAATCTACCAAGATTCGGTGAACACATAGCATGGTCTGAGTCATCAGCAATCTCCTTCTCGAACTCGGTGATAGGTGCCAGAACCAACAGAGAAGGCGGTCCATCAGCACTTGCCGCCTCACTATGCGGTGTCACACCCAATTACGGTTTCCACCTTGACGACAATAGGAAGCCGAATCTTCAGGTAGATGTCCAGGCAAAGCTGGAGGACAACGCGGATTTCGGAGCACTTGGCTATGTCGTCGGGAAGAAAGTTAAGAACAAAATCCCATACTTCACAGGAATTAAGGACGCTGACACTGACCAACTCAAAGCCTTGGGCGCCTCGATGGCTGCGTCAGGCGCTGTAGCACTGTATCATGCTGAAAACCTAACTCCTGAAGCGCGTTTCATGAAAGCTGAAGGATTAGAGAAATTAACAGTAACAGACAAGGACTTGGAAGAAACCTTCTCAACCCTCTCAACAGGAAAGGAGCCGGATATCGTGATCTTTGGTTGCCCCCACGCTTCACTGAAAGAGATTATGACGATTGCTCGGAAGCTGGAAGGCAAGAAATTGAGAAAGCCACTATGGGTGTGCACGTCGAGAATGGTTAAGGAAGCCTCGAACCGGATGGGGTTCACGCAAACTATTGAAGCCGCGGGTGGAAGAGTGGTTGCAGACACATGCATGGTTGTATCACCAATCGAGGACATGGGGTACAAAGTGACAGGAGTCAACTCGGGTAAGGCCGCAAACTACTTGCCCGGTTTCTGCAAGCAGAACGTTGTGTTCACTCGGTTAGACGCTCTATTGGAGAGTGTAACTTAACGGGAGGTAGCTTTGGATGGATGTCTTGAAGGGAAGAATGATAAGCCCGGGCAAGGTTGAAGGTGAAAGTATCGTCTCGAAGGAGCCAATAGGATTCTACGGCGGCGTCGACGCTAAGACTGGTATATTCATCGAGAAGGGACATGAGCTTGAAGGTAAATCAATCAAAGGCAAGATTCTGGTTTTTCCTTGTGGCAAGGGATCCACGGTCGGCTCATACGTTATTTACGGGCTTGCAAAGAACAATCAGGCACCTCTGGCAATTGTGAATAAGGAAACTGAAACGATAGTAGCAACCGGAGTCATCTTAGCTGGAATACCCTGCATTGATCATATTCCCGTTGAGAGATTCTCAACCGGTGACCATTTGATAGTTGACGCCACAAACGGAACCGTAACAATCGTTCGACCCAACACCTGACTCGGGACGCATTAGCAGAAACGTCAAGAGCCGCTCGTTCATATAGTTGGACGAGTGAAGCAGTGAAGAAGGATGGGCCACCATGCCTGACAGCCTAACCGCCAAGAGAAAGCTAAGCCATATTCAAACCACTCTAAAACAGGACGTT